>JAWHBY010000020.1:0-25626 GCA_032568935.1 Parahaemophilus parainfluenzae | reverse complement strand
CACAAGATATCGTTAAATTTACGCAAAAACGTTGTCCGTTCAACCACATGACGGTGGCATATCAAAAAAGTGCGGTCATTAATTGTGGTGGATATGAAGATTTACAGGAAGATTATTACCTGTGGATTAAGCTCGTAGCACAAGGACAAAAAGTGGCAAACTTGCCAGATATTTTAGTTTATGCCCGCGTGGGCAATGGCATGGTAGGGCGTCGTAGAGGTTTAAACCAAGCGAAAGCAGAATGGCGTTTATTTAAATTGAAACATCGCTTAGGTATTCAAGGCTTATTTTCAGGCCTATTCACCTTTGCCTTGCGTTCAGGTTCTCGCTTATTACCAACCTCATTATTGAAAGCTGTTTATAACAAATTTTTACGCAAATAATGCGATATTTTGATCATTAAAAAAGGAAAAGAAATGAATTTAATCTCAACGTTAAAAATGACGGTGTTATCAACCGCACTTTTATTGGCGGGTTGTTCAAGCAATACGACAACAACGTCATCCACGAAAAGTATTCCGTCAGTAAGCAGTAATGCCGTTTATAGCAAACCAAGAACTTTAGATAACTTTAATGATTATGTTCAGTTCTTAAAAGATAAAGCGGCTGCTGAAGGCGTATCATTGTCAGTATTGAATGCACAAAATAATATTCAATATATGCAAAAGGCTGTAGATTTGGATCGTGCACAAGCGGGGAGAAGTCAGCGTAATGCGGATCAACCGCAGTTACCGAATCCAAACGGTACAACCAATTATCTGAATAAAGTATTAACCCAAAACAAAGTAGAAATCGCCGAAGAGCGTTATTGGGAAGTCCAAGCACCATTACAACAAGTAAGCCAACGCTATGGTGTTCAACAAGAATATATTCTTGCTTTATGGGGCATGGAAAGTAGTTTTGGCTATTATCAAGGTAGCTATGATGTACTATCAGCTTTAGCCACATTAGCCTTTGATGGCAGACGTGAAGCCTTATTTAGCAAAGAATTTGTGAATGCGATGAAGATGTTAGAACGTGATCATATTCAACGCAATAAAATGTTAGGCTCTTGGGCAGGCGCAATGGGACAAACTCAATTTATGCCAAGCGCATTCTTAAACTATGCGGCAGATGGTAATAATGATGGCGTGAAGGACATTTGGACGAACCAATTTGATGCATTTGCTTCAATTGCAAATTATCTTCACACTGTAGGTTGGGATAACAAATTGCCTTGGGGCGTTGAAGTCACATTAAATCAACCATTAGATTTATCACTTTCAGGCATTGAGAAAAACAAAGCACGTTCATTAAGTGATTGGCAATCTAAAGGTGTTACCCTAGCAAGCTTCAGCCAACAAGAACAAGATAAATTAACCGCACTTTCGCAAGCAGATCTTTGGCTAGTTCGTCCTGATAAAGAAGTTGGGCGAGCATTCTTAGTCTCCAATAACTACCGCACAATTTTAGATTGGAACAAATCGAACTATTTTGGCGTGAGTATTGGTATGTTTGCTGATCGCATTAAGATGGCAACCGGCTTGTAGAAAATTATTTTCCTTTTATAATCCAACAAAGCTTTGTTGGATTATTTTTTATCTGTAATTTGAATATTTGGAGAACACGATGCAAAAAAAATGGCTTTCTATTTTATTGTTTGCACCTTTGATGCAGAGCAATTATGCCTTAGCTGATCAAGCTAAGGAAAAAGAATTGAATTATCAAGGATTGGGCGAAGTTCTGTTTTTTGATAAATCGCTTTCTTTTAATAAAACACAAAGCTGTTCAACTTGTCACAACCCGGGTACCGCCTTTGTGGATCAACGTAAAAATTCGGCAAATCAAATGGTCTCTGAGGGGGATAATCCGCATCTTCATGGTAATCGTAATGCCAACACGGCACTTTATGCGATGTTTTCACCAGATTTTCATTTTGATGAAAAAATTCAAGATTATGTGGGAGGACAATTCTGGGATGGTCGCGCAAAAGATTTAGCCGAGCAAGCAGGTGGTCCACCAGTTAATCCTGTAGAAATGGGCATGCCAGATAAAAAATCGATTGTCGAACGTCTAAAAGCGAATTCAATTTATTACAAGGCAATTACGGATATTTATGGTGAAAGCATTTGGGCAGATACCGACAAAATCTATGCCATTATGGAAAAAGCCATTGCGGAGTTCGAAAAGCATGAATTATTTGCGCAATTCTCTTCAAAATATGATCGCACTCTAAAAGGTGAAGCAGAGTTGACCGCACTTGAAGCCGAAGGTAAGGCATTATTTTTTGATAAAACACGAACAAACTGCAGTAACTGCCACCAATCAAGTGAAGCGAATTCAGCAAAAGAAACCTTTACGAATTATCGCTATTACAATATCGGCGTGCCAAGTAACCAAGCGTTAATTAAGTTGAATAAACTTGCGGCTGATTATGTGGATAATGGACTATTGGATAATCCGATGGTTAAAGGCGATGAAAAGCAAAAAGGTAAATTTAAAGTGCCAACATTGCGTAACATTGGTGTCACAGCACCTTATATGCATAACGGCGTTTTCCGTGATCTAAAAACTGTTTTGCTATTTAAAGACAGTTTTAATAATCCTAATCGTAAAATTAATCCTGAAACAGGAAAAGCATGGGATAAAGCCGAATATGCTCAAACCATTAATCCTGATGTTTTAAAAGCCAAACCGCTAACAGATGAAGAGATTAATGCGTTAGAGGCATTCTTAAAAACATTAACTGACGAAGCTTACGAAGAATAATTAAACGTCTGAGTTGAATTTAGCAATCGTTTTCGCTACTATACGTAGCGATAATTATTATCATTTAAATTGTTTAATTTTACTCAGGAGATTTTTCTTATGAAAAGACGTTTTTCAACTTTAGCGATTGCCACTATTCTTGGTTTAAGTGCAGGTTTTGCCAATGCTGATCCCGTGAAAGTAAAAGATATACTTGATCGTGAAGTCACTGTAGATTTACCGGCAAAACGCGTGGTACTTGGTTTCTACTATCAAGATTATATGGCAGTCGGTGGTGACAAAGCGTTAGATAACGTTGTCGGTTTTTCTAAGAAAGTATGGTCTTCTTGGGCACCTGCAAGCTGGGAGTTATTCAGCAAAGCGGTGCCAAAATTGAATCAATTAGATGATGTGGGTGAAGTAGAGGAAGGCACGTTCTCTGTAGAAAAAGTGCTTTCATTAAAACCTGATCTTTTGGTCTTAGCAGATTGGCAGTACGAAATGCTAGGATCTGATTTAGACGCCATTAATGAAGCGGGCATTCCAATTGTGGTATTAGATTACAATGCTCAAACCTTAGATAAACACATCAAATCAACGGAAATTATTGGTCAATTGACGGGGCAGAAAGATCGTGCTGCGAAAATGGCTAAAGAATACAAAGATATTGTAGAACATATTCAAACGACGGTTAAAAATGCGAAATTAGCAAAACAACCAAAAGTGTATGTCGAGTTTGGTCGTGGAGGCCCTGCTGAACAAGGGATGACATTCTTCTCAAGCATGTGGGGCTCTATGATTAGCCTTGTTGGCGCAGAAAATGTTGCACCTGCAGAAATCGGTAAATGGGGCACATTAGCTGCTGAAAAAGTATTAGCCGCGAAACCGGATGCGATTATTATTACCGGCCGTGAAACTGAATTGAAGAAAAATCAAGAAGGCATGGTAATGGGCTTTGGTATTGAAAAAGCAGAAGCGGAACGTCGTTTAAATGGATTCAAACAACGTGCTGGCTGGGCTGAATTACCGGCAGTGAAAAATAACCGAGTTTATGCAGCATATCATGCGAATTCTCGTACTTTATCAGACAGTGCGTCTGTTCAGTTTGTGGCTAAAGCGGCGTATCCTGATCTGTTTAAAGATTTAGATCCGCAACAAACTTACTTAAACTTCTATAAAAACTACTTACCGGTAACACCGGAAGGTACGATTTATCTTTTCCCTGAAACCAAATAAGGGAAATACTAATCAATGAAAAACAATTCTGTTGTAGCAGATATTGTGGCTAACCAGCGTAAGCTTGAACGCAAACGCTGGTTTGTTATTTTATCTTTTCTAGTGATTGGCGTGGTCAGTCTTATTCTCGATGTGATGACTGGCCCTGCGATGCTATCGGTGTCGGAGGTCGTGAATGCGTTATTCGGTATCGGTGAAGTCGATAAAATGACAGACAATATTGTGCATAATTTACGTTTACCTATGGCATTGATGGCGCTTGTAGTTGGAGCAACCTTGGCTGTAGGTGGGGCAGAGATCCAAACCTTATTAAATAACCCCATGGCAAGTCCTTATACATTAGGTCTCGCTGCCGCGGCAGGTTTTGGTGCTTCTGTTGTGATTGCTTTCGGAAGTTTTGGTTTACCGGTACAAGTTGCAGTACCCATTGGTGCGTTTGTCATGACTATGCTCGCCTCTGGAATTCTTTTCTTGTTCGCGTCTAAACGTCGTTTTAATTCTGAAATGCTCGTGTTGGTAGGGATTGCATTACTCTTTATTTTCCAATCCTTACTTTCATTGGTGCAATTTATTTCGGCTCCTGAAGTCTCGCAACAAATTCTGTTTTGGCTATTTGGTAGCTTAAATAAAGCGACATGGCAAAGTTTAATCATCATTATTGTCGTCACCACAATTTGTGTCGCATTACTTTCAAAAGAGCTTTGGAAATTGACCGCACTTCGTTTAGGCGAAGATCGTGCGGCGAGTCTTGGCATCAATTTGCAAGTATTACGCATTAAGGTTTTAGTTCTTGTCGCCATGATGACGGCGACAGCAATCAGTTTCGTGGGCGTGATTGGCTTTATCGGCTTAGTTGCTCCACATGTTGCTCGAATGTTACTTGGTGAAGATCAACGTTTCTTCTTACCGGGCGCAATGTTAGTTGGTGCAGCATTCTTATCCCTTTCTTCGGTATTGTCCAAAGTTATTATCCCTGGAGCATTGTTCCCAGTGGGGATTGTTACCTCGTTTATTGGGGTGCCTTTCTTCTTTTGGATTATTTTAAATAACAAGAGGGGACAATAATGTTAGAATTAAAGAATCTTACGGTAAAACGAGGTGATCTCACCGTTGCTGATCACATTAATGTCCGTTTTGAAGAAGGTAAAGTTTACACGGTGCTTGGGCCAAATGGCACGGGAAAATCCTCCATGCTGAAAACCATTTTTGGTGAATTACCACATGAAGGAATGATTACCTATCAAGGCAAACAGCTAGAACGGACGAAGTTAGCAGATTGGCGTAAACCAATTGGCTATATGCCTCAAGATAGCCGAGTAGATGCAAGCTTGACCGCACTTGAAGTGGTCCTTTTGGGACGAATGGATAGTCTAACGATGCGAGTAAGCGATGAGCTTCTTACTGAAGCGGCAAGTATTATGGCACAATTAGGCATTGGTCATTTAGCGCATCGTGATATTCTGAATCTCAGTGGTGGACAACGCCAAATGGTGATGTTTGCTCAGGTTTTATTACGTGAGCCACAGATTTTAATGTTGGACGAGCCGGTGAGTGCGTTAGATATGCATCATCAGCTTAATCTATTAGAAGAAGTTTACACCTATACGAAACAGAAAAATCTGATTACTATAATGGTATTACATGATTTAAGTCTTGCCGCTCAATTTTCAGATGAGTTGATTTTACTTGGTGAAGGTAAAGTGCAAGGCGTGGGCGATGCTCATCATGTTTTACAAGTAGAAACCATTAATCGTTTATATCGTGTAAACGTTGAATTATTACAATGTAGCGCAGGTTTGCCGGTGGTTCGTCCACAACGTAAATCAGCACATTCTTAAGAAGGAAATGAAAATGAAGAAAATCGCACTTGCAGTATTATTAGGTTTAAGTTTTGCTGCTCAAGCCGCTCATCATGACATCAAAATGCTGAATTCTAACAGTGAAGGCTCAATGGTTTTTGAACCGGGTTATTTAAAAGTACAACCAGGTGATACCGTGACATTCCGTGCAGAAAATAAAAGTCACTTTGTGCACAGCAAAGCAATTCCTGAAGGCGCACAAAAATTCCAATCTGAAGAAGATCAAGAACTCACTATCACTTTAGATAAAGAAGGTGTTTATGTTTATACTTGCCCAGTGCACCGCTCAATGAATATGAATGGTGTGATTCAAGTAGGTGATAATCTACCAAACAAAGAACAAGCAGAGAAAGTGGTGAAAGATCTTGAGAAGAAATCCATGACGAACAAAGGTCGTCTTGAAAAATATTTTGCTCAAGTAAAATAATCATTGAAATCGATGCGCCAGTTTAATGATTGGCGCATCTTCTTTATGCTTCAAACTTGTTATTATTTACCATGCTTACGATTACCACTTGCAAAACGTATCCTTCAGCCCCTCAAAATCTTATCCCTGTACAAACACAACTTTCTAATCAAGGTATTCCGACTCAATTTTTGCCTTGGCAAGAAACATTACAAAGTCATTTTATTCTGCCTTTAGCGGCATGGGATTATGCGAATTTCTACAATGAATTTACTCAATGGATTAAACTTCATAAGAGTGCATTCATCAATCCTGCGGAATTAATGTTATGGAATAGCCATAAAGGCTATCTATGTGATTTGCAGAATTGGGGCATCAATGTTATTCCAACTATTATTTGCTCAACAAAAACATCTGAAATTTTGACCGCACTTGAACGCCAAGATTGGCCTGAATTTGTCATTAAACCTGCTGTAGGGCAGAGTGGTAATTTGGTGACAAAACTCAAACAAGGTGAAGCGTTACCCAATCTTTCTGCGTATGGTGAGCAAGTTGTGTTACAGCCGTTTATTCCTGAAGTGGCGACAAATGGTGAAACCAGTTTGATCTTTTTCAATGGTGTATTTAGTCATGCTATTCGCCGACAGCCACCTCAAAATGAATGGCGAGCGAATTCACAATATAAAGTTGAAATTATCCCTGTTGAGGTTGATAGTCATATTATTGAAACCGCTCGTCATGTTCTGCATAAATTGCCAGAAATGCCTATCTATGCACGAGTAGATGGAACGATTATTAACAATCAATTTCTATTGAATGAATTAGAGTTGATTGAACCTGCGTTATATTTAGATCGTTGGGAAGGGGCAACAGAACGATTTGTAGATGTGTTGAAAAGCAGAATACTCAAATAAGAAAATAAAAAAACCTTACTTGTTGCAGTAAGGTTTTTCATCTTCAACGATTAATTATTTTGCAGCTGGAGCAGCTGGTGCTGCAGGTGCAAATTTTTGTGCTAAATCAGCACCGTCTTTTTGTAATTTAGCTACTGCTGCTTGTAGTTTTTCAACTTTAGCTTGGTAAGCTTTAGTTTGTTCTTCAGTTGGTGCTTTAGTTGCTAAGTTTAATTGATCAACTAATAATTCACTTGATAATGCAAGCACTTCTTTATTTTGATCTTTGATGTTTTTCACTGAAGGTGAAGCAACTTCTAATTTATCTAAGCTTGCAATAGTATCTTCAACAGTTTTGTTGAAAGTTTTGATTGCTTCTTCAATTTTCTTCTCATCTTTTGCTTGAACCGCAGCAGTTAAATCAGATTGAAGTTTTTGTTGTGCAGCCATTTGAGTTTGAGCTTGGCTTGCATTCCATTCAAGTAATTTGTTGTAGTCAGCTTGTTCTTGAGCAGGCGTTGCTTCAGCTGGTTTAGCCGCTTCAGCCGGTTTTGCTGCTTCTTGTTTGGCTTCTGGCGCAGGCTGAGTTGTTTCAGGTTTTGCTGGAGCTGGTTTATCTGCTGGTTTATCTGCTGGTTTATCACAAGCAGTTAAGAATAATGCAAATAATGCAGTTGCACTGATTTTAATAAGTTTGTTCATAGACAATCCTCTATTTAAATTTAATAAAAATATATTTAGTTAAATTAACCGTTGCTTCGACAGCATCAAATTAAATTAGTTCAAAAAAATTTTAGTTTATTTGAAATTTTTAATATATTCACTTAGGTTACGAATATCTTCATCACTCAAGCGTTGTTTAGCTGGATTTCCAGCTCCAATAATTTTCCCCATTTTTCTTTCAGAAAGTGCGGTTGAAATTTCTTCTGGTTTTAGCTGATTAATAATTTTTGATTCACCCATGGCTGGTTTTTCGCCTTGTTTTCCATGGCAAGTCGCACAAGAACGTTTATATATCTTTTCTGCTTTGACTAAATCAGCTTCGGCAGAAAGCGCGGATGTTGCAAATAAAAAGTTTAAAACAGGTAAAAAAGTAGAGAGTAAGTAAATTCGTTTTTGCATTTTAGCTAGCCTTTAAATAATTTATCTAAATCTGCAGCGGGAATTGCACCTTCATATTTAGCCTGAATATTGCCTTCAGGTGTGATCACAAAGCTTGTTGGCGTGCCGATAAGCTGATAGCGTTCCGCTGTAATTTTTAATTGGTCTTTTATAACAGGTAACGTAAGCTGACGTTTGACTACTACGGCTTTGGTATCCACTTTATCCCCATCCACATTAATGGCGATAAGCTGAACTTTATTTGGATTAGCTTCGGCCAATTTTTCGAACTCTTTTAATTCTGCGACACATCGTCCACAGGTTTCAGACCAGAATGTCAGTAAGCGAGTGCCTTTCCAATCATCAAGTTTCACTTCTTTACCTTGTAAATCATAGGCAGCGATGTCTGGTGCTTTTTGACCAATTGCAGCAACTTCATCTTTACAAGAAACGCTGCCAAAAATGACCGCACTTATCGCGAGTAGTTTTACGAATTTATTTTTCATGGATTTCCTCTTTTACAAATTTTCCGTGGTGGAGATAAATAACTCGATCGGTTAAATCACCTAATTCAGGATTGTGTGTCACCATCACAATGGTTCTACCTTGACGATTTAGCTCTTGTAATAAATCCAGTACAAGCGCTTCATTTTTTTCGTCAAGGTTACCTGTAGGTTCATCGGCAAAAATAACGGGAGGTTGATTAACCAATGCACGAGCAATACAAACCCGTTGTTGTTCACCCCCAGAAAGTTGGCTTGGACGGTGATCAATACGATGACCCAATCCCACTTGTTCAAGCACCGCTTTAGCCGCCGCTTCATCAATTACACTGTGATAGTGCTGTGCGAGCATCACATTTTCAAGTGCGGTCAAATAAGGGATTAAATGGAATTGTTGGAAGACTAGACCAATTTTTTCCGCTCGGAAACGTTGACGACCTACTTCATCCAGTTGTGCTGCATCGACGCCGTCTAAAATCACTTTACCTTCACTGGCGGTATCTAAGCCAGTCAGAATATTCATGAGTGTGGTTTTACCCGAACCCGATGCTCCCATGATTGCAATAAACTCACCTTGGCGAATTTGAATATTAATATCTTCTAAAGCAGTGACTTGCCCGAATCGTTTATATAAATGTTGCGTTTCAATCACAAATTCACTCATTTTATTCCCCTTTTAACACATTTGCGGTTTGAATATTTAAAGCTCGTTTGGTTGGTACAATCACCGCAATAAAGGCAACCAATAACGATAAGACGATAGTAATTGGAATAACTGGCAGACGCATATCAATATAAGATTTGAATACGGTTAATCCAAGTAATTGCGCTAAGATGTAGCCGAGAATCAGGCCCGCAACTATCGCACAGAGTGCAATGATCAGAATCTCGGTACTAATTTGCTTAATGATGTCACTTTGTTTGGCACCTAAGGCTTTTTGCAGTGCAAATTCTTTTGCTCGCTCACCAACAATCGCAATCAACGTGGTATTCACACAAAGGGTGGCGAGAATCAAAATGACTAATGAGATTAAGCCCATCAATCCTTTGATTTTATCTAAAATTTGCCCTTCAGAAGCGGAAACTTTTCGAATTGGGCGAGCGGTTAGATCGGGTTGGCGTTGCATAATGTCTTGCGCAAATTGTGCAACGTTACCTTGTTCATTTTTCACATTGAGCAAGGCATTGTTTGCCAATCCTTCTTTATCTAACCAACTTTGTGCAAATTCTAAGCTGACGATTAACATGTTGTCTGTGGCATCACCTGCCTCAACTATCGCTTTAATTGTGAATTCATGTTTTTCAACGGCATTTTTGGAAAGCTTTAATTTACTTCCAACACCTAAATTAAGGCGTTCCGCTAAGGTTTTACCAATCATGGCATTGCGGTCATCAAAATTCACATTAATAGCTGAGCCGGTAATTTGCCAATAAGGTGCAAGCACATGCATATCTTCAAACCAGACGCCCATAATCACGATTTTTTCTAAATCACTTCGCGCAACGCCATATAAATAAGGGCTGGCTGCTGTGATGAAATTATCGGGCGCATGATGAAGAATTTGCTTTAATTGGTGTTCTTTCATCAAACCGCCATTAGCTGCACCAATGTAAAAGTTTGCGCCAAAGGTACGGAGCTCTTGGCTCATTTTGGTATTAATATCGAAATAGACTGCGGCCATTGCGGTTACAATAGATGCTCCGACAGTCAGCGCAGAGAAGATAATAAATACTCGTTGTAAACGTAGGCGTAATGCTTGGAAGATTAAACGCCAAAACATACTTTTATTGGCGGCCATACAGCACCTCCACAGGGTAAAGTTTGGCAATACGATGGGCTGGGAACCAAGTGCCCACCACAGCAATTAAAATAGACAGCATTAATACGCAAGGGATGACAATCCAAGCAAAACTCAGTGGTACGCCAAATAGCGCAGAGCCAATAAATCTTGCTAAGCCCCATCCTGCAATACAACCAAGCGTGCCACCAATTAAGGCACTGATAATGGCTTCACAATAAAATAATAAAGCGATTTGCCATTGATAGGCGCCTAACGCTTTCATTAAACCAATTTCTTTTGAGCGCTCAATGATCCCTGTACTCATTAATGAGGCAATCCCCATGGCTGCCGCGATTAAAGCGGCGAGAGTCACGACAGCAAGCAATAACTGGATTTTACCAATGACGACCCCTTCTGATGCGGCAACCTGCCAAATTGGGCGAACAATAGCACCAGAAATGGCTTCTTCTAACTGATGTGAAATAGAAGAAACATAAGCTGTACAATACCAACGATCGTACTCTTCAGCATCTAACGCATCGGTATTCGCACGAGCCTTACGAGAAAGGTCATTTTCAGGCACGGTAAGCGCAGAGACTTTAACTGATTGAATTTTCCCTTCTAAACCCAGTAATTTTTGTACAGCACTGAGTGGCATGACTAATTGATTATCTTCAGCACCACCTGTAGATAAAATACCGGTAATTTCAACCGCACTTTGATTATCAAGTTTATCATTTTGATAGTGGAGCTTGATCTTATCGCCTTGTTTTAAACCAGTTCGTTGCGCTAATTGTTCACCAATGAGCGCAGGAATAAATTCACCTTCAGGCGTTTCAAGATCGTTTACCCATTCCCCTTGAACATGCCAATAAGGGCTAATAATCTTTTGGCCAGTATGGAAATCGTCTTCATCTGGTACAGGAATGTTGTGATCGAAAAATGTACCAAGCACATTAATTTGTTCAAGTGCGGTCGATTTTTCATGAGTTTTATCAGAAAAAATTTCTGCTTTCACATCTGCACTTAATAATGGCGCAAATCCCACAATGTTATTTCGCCAGAAAATATCTTTAATATTCGGCAGTTCTTTTTCATCGAGAAAATCTTGACTACTCAAATCTGCGTTATGACTAAGTTCATCAGGCAGGGCGGCATTACTTGCAGGCTCAACTAAAATATTGGCTCCGTAAGATTTTAGTTCTTTCGCCATTTTGTCGCCGATATCAATGGAAACAGCCAATAGTGCAGAGACTAATCCAGCCGCCAAGAAAATAGTCACCACTGCTAAAAACTTACGTTTTATGCTAAAACGCCAAGATTGGAATAACATTCTTGCTAGCATTATTCCCCCTTACCTAAATATTTTTCAGGGTTATCACGGAATAAATCGAGGTTTTTCTCACTTTCAAAGAAGTAAGTTTTACCTTCATAATTGTATTTGTGCTCCGTTTTAGTATTTTTCATTTGGGTGCCACTAATCGGATCTTTTACATCGATTTCAACAATCGTGCTAAATAAATTCAGCCCTTCTTCTAAGCCGGTTCGATTAATGAGAATTTCAGTCTCAGTTTGTTGCCAATCTTCAATCGGTACAGGATTACAGCCACCAGGTTTACCAATAGATGGAATAAACATATGTACGCCGCAACCCACACAAACCACTTGGTTGCCTTCCATCACATAACCTTGGTCACCACAAAGCAAGCAGGCATCAAATACTGCGGCTAGACTCAATTTATCCGGTTGACGATTAATAACAAAGAAACGCACGGCTTTACCGTCATCAGCAATCCAGACAAAACGGTGTAATTTGCCATCTTTTACTTGTTCAATTGGAATATGCACTTGTTGCTTTTCATCTAAAGTCAGAGGAATTGCTTCTGAAAGTTGTGGTGGACGAGAAGCAATTTGCTCCCAATAAAGCTGTGTAGTAAAAGTAATTGCTAAGGCTAAATATCCCCAACCAAGTAGGTGAGAAGAGGTACGTAATGCAGCTAATTTTTGGCGTTTTTCAATTGGTTCTTGTGTCGAATTAACTTGTTGCTTGCGTGATAAATGAATTTTGCCGTAAAAGATGGCAAGTACAACTAAGAGCAATGCGGCACTGATGTAATTTAACCAACGAGTGATTTCGCCTGATTTCGCAACGAAACTTAAACGAGGCTTGGTAAGCTCAAGCACCTGAAGTTTCATTAGAATTAATAAGAGTTCACCGATAAGTGGAACAAGCAAGCAAACTAAGAGAAGGCTAATAGCACCTTTTAAAAGTGCGGTTGATTTTTGTTGTGTTTTTACCGCTTGTTTTAGAAGTAAATCGATCCAGCCTTGTAAGCATAAACAAAAAACAAAGGCAAAAATGACAGCACTTATATGTAAGATCGAATCGGTATTGATAACATCAGTAGAAACGAGGGCAGTAATGTTAGGATCTTTTGCCCAGAAACTGCCCGCGATGAACATTAATACGGTTTGCCAAAAGGCAGGTAAGCGACCTTTGCCGAAAATTAAACATAAGGCAAAGATAATCAATAGCGCCAATATTACCGCATTGACGATTAAATTGGTTATTTGTCCTGTAGGTAAACTAAGGCGCAGTGCGATACCGGCAATAAAACCGAATAGGCTAAGCCAAATTATTTTCTTTGCACTTACAGTGGATTGTTTACTGTGATAAACACCGAGCAATAATGAAAAAGGTAAAAGTGCTTGAAGCAGGAAAGTAAAAAAATAATTCATAGTTTGACCATTTAATAGGATAAAACAGACGATATTTTAAGGTTAAATGAAATGCTATTGCCTTCCCCTGAAATACAAGGGAAGGCAAGTCGGTAAAATCAATATTTACCTCAGATTATTTGATGCCAGTGAATTTGAATTCATAGCTTACATCAAATGGTTTCCACCAACGACCTACACCGGTTTCAGAGTCGGTATGACGGTGCATGCCCGCTTTTGAAGGAGGGTCAATGTGGTAAGTTAATTTATAGTTACCTACGCCCATCATTTTCACGTTTGCACCGTAGTGAGGACCGTCACCTGCTACCATTGGCATGAAAGTACCTTCTTGTTTTTCGCCAGTATCGGTATTTACTAAAGTATAGTTGATGGTTAAGTAAGGCATCCATTCACCATCACCAAAGCCATTTTTGTTACCTTTTACTGCGTGGATATCCGCTTCTAAGTGGATATCTGATTTCGCAGCAGGCAAACCCATGCCACGTGGTTCCATATCGATTGGTTTGAGATAAACCGCTGCAATTTCCATTTCATTCATGGTTACCGCTTCGCCGATTGGATACTCTTGGAATGCGTTTGCAGTAGACGCGGTGAAAATACCCGCAAATAATGCTGTTGCTAAAAGTGCTTTTTTCATTGTTTTTCTCCTAAAGGATTGTTGGGTATTACGCGGCTTTTTTGCTTTGATATTTCATAATAAACAGAGCAAATACGGCTGCGATGAGTAAGATTGCTTGTGGGATTAGGGTTTCCATATAAGGATAAATACCTAACCACGAAATTTCAGGCACACCGCTAATCAGCGTTGGCTCGAAAAGTTTGCCTTCAATGAGTTCTAAAACAGATTTGCCGGCGAATACAAAGGCCATTAAATACATGAAAGAACCCGTGAACATAAAGAATGGTTTAAGTGGTAATTTCACCACGGTATAACGCATCACGAAGTAGCAAATGGTGAGAATAATTGCGCCGACAATGATACCTGCGAAAAGATAGATAAAACTGACCGCACTTTTCGCATCACCCACGAGGGCATAGTAGAACAATACCGTTTCCGCCCCTTCACGATATACCGCTAAGAAGCTAGTAAGCCATAGACCGATGAGTGAGCCTGTTGTGAGGGCAGTAGAGAGTTTACCTTCTAAATAACGTTTCCAGTTTTGTGCTTCGACTTTGGATAATAACCAGTAACTCATCATAAATAGCATGACGACGGCAAAAATCATCGTAAAGCCTTCGAGCAATTCACGGTTTTGACCTGAATTTTCAAAGATAAGTTGGAAAATAAATGCGGTAACCACACTGGCAATTAACGCCACATAAACAGACTGACGAATAACCGGCAATTTATCTTGGTGGTTATTTTTAATTAAGTAAGTCACGATAGCTGCAACAATCAATAACGCTTCTAAACCTTCACGAAGAATGATTAAAAGGCTATATAAGAACATCGACCAATCACTTTGCTCTTCGCCCTGTAACATTTCAACCGCTTTAGTTAAATTCTGGTTTAAACCATCAGCTTGAGCTTGTAACTTATCACCTTGTCCAGCTTTCATTAAACTGACTAGACGAGTAAAGTAGCCTTCAAGTTCTGCTTTAAAGTTACTATCACGGGAACCCACTTTGTTTTCCATTCCTGTACTTTCAAACACGTCGAAATAGGTGTCTTGTACGGAAAGAATCGCTTTTTTGCTTTCACCTTGTTGATAGAGCGCAATAGCCTGTTGAATACGTTGGTTGATCTCTTGTTTAATCTTATTCCAATCTTGTTCTTGTTGATTATCTGTTGCTTGCTGTGCTGCATTAGATTGAACATTTTGTTCTTCACGTGTCGTTGGCAGGTTAGGCAAGTTTTCTTCAATATCTTGTAATAATTGCGTGCTTTGGTAGCCAAGCTCCGTAATTTGATCGGCTTGTTCACTTAAACGAATGATGTTGTAAAACTGTTGGTTAATTGCGGCTGAGATTTCTGCAGAGCGATTTTGGCGAATGGACATTTCCATTTCTGAGTTTTTATAGCCATCATATTGTGCTTGTTGGAACAATTTTTTGGCATTAGCAAGATCACCATTTTGATAAGCATCGATCCCTTGAGCGATTAAGTCATCAATGGTTTTAAAACTTTGTTGCCAATAAGGGGCGATCTCTTGATTATCATAAACACCATGTTGACCATCGGCATTGAGCTGATGACCTTCAATCAATGATGGCAACACTTCTTGTAATTCTTTTTTGAGCTGATCGATTTTAGCTTGAATCTCTTTTTGTGAACTGCCTTCACCGATCATTTTACGGATCTCGCCAAAAGTCGCTTCCATTTGGTAACTTTTTTGTGCCGAAAAATTGATACGAATTGGACCTTCTAGATTTTCAAACACTTCAAAATAAGCCATTTGCACTTCAGTACGCGCATCATCGGTATTACCTTGCTGGACAAGTTGAGCCGTTTTGTCTAAGCGGGACGTAATATCATTAACCCACTGTTGGTAGTTGTCTTGCGCAAAGAGTGAAGAAGAGAAGGCGAGTGAAAAAATTAAAAAGAAAAATCGAATAGAACGGAGTAGCATCGTCTATTTACCTCATTACCTAAAATGAAATTAATTCCTATTTATAATTATCTTTTGATATCAGTGAAATGACAATAAATAATTTTAATTTTTGTGATGGAGATCAAAAAATTTACAAGAGTCGGAAATGTCTAGAGGGTGATTGTATGCTTAAAAGAATAAAGCGCCTTTGTTAGGCGCTTTATGGAGATATAAAAGTGCGGTCAAAAATAAGCGAATTTATTGAGCGGGTGCCGCTTCTTCAACAGGCGCTTTATTATCTAACACATCCCATACACTTTCTTGTTTTGCGGATTCAGGTTGCTCAGGTTGTGGCGATTGTGTAGTCTGCGCCGCTGTAGCAGTTGCAGTACTCGTCGTTGGTGCAGAAGCGCAGAAGTTTTGATCTTTATTTATCCACACAGGAATCGTTCGACTGCTACCACAACTCCAACTGCCGTAAGCATTGATGCCAACCCATTTAATGGTAGAAGGTTGACCGAGTTTCAGTTTTTCAATGACAACACGGTTTAAATAATCTTTATAGATTTGTAATGCACCAGAGGCACCCGTCAATTTGGTTTCACCGTTATCATCACGACCTAGCCAAATGGTGCTGACATTTTTACCATCTATACCTACAAACCACGTATCACGGGCATCATTGGTGGTGCCTGTTTTACCTGCAAGACGAAGATCGGCATAATCATTTTGCAAGCTACGCGCAGTACCACGTTCGACTGTTTGTTGCATCGCATATAAGGTTTGATAAGCCGCTTCTCTCGGCACTACTTGATCCGGCACGGTATTGTGTTCGTAAATAATATTGCCTTGGCGATCGGTAATGCTTTGAATGGTGCTTAACTCGATTTTACCACCTTGATTGGCAATGGTTTGGTAGAGTTTTGTTACATCATAAGGTGAAATACTGTAAGAACCAAGCAAGGTTGCCGGCACTTTGGGAATCGTCACATTGTCCCATCCCATGGCTTTTTGCGTATCAATGACCTTGCTTAAGCCAACTTTCATCCCAATATTTACCGTTGGAATATTCAATGAGCGGGCAAGGGCATCCATCAACATAACCGAACCGCTATATTTACGATCGTAGTTACGAGGTTGCCAAGGTTGGCTGCCTTTAATATGAATCGTGATCGGCTGATTCTGAATTGGTGTATTTAAGCGGAATTGTTCCGGATTCATCAGTGCGGTCAAATAAATAGATGGTTTTACTAATGAGCCAATTTGACGTTTTGACATTAACGCACGGTTAAAGCCCGCATATTCTGTTTGTAATCCACCTACGACAGCACGTATTTCACCCAGATGATAATCTGCCACAATCATGGCACCTTCAAGGTGTGGGTTTTTGGTTTGTAGTTGTAATTGATTAACCGTATTCACCACAGCATTTTCAGCTTGTTCCTGTTGTTTTAAATCCATGGTGGAGAAAATACGTGCACCAAGTAGTGCAGAGGTTTTATTTTCCCCTAATTGACGGCGAAGATCCGCTTGTAAGGTTTGAATGAAAGCAGGATATTTACGTGAAATTTGACCTTTAGCTTGCACGCCTAATGGACGTTTACTCAACAGCTCATAAAGCTCATCCCCAATCATTTGGTGATCAAGCATCAGTTTTAACACCACATTTCGACGATCGAGTGAATATTGTGGATTTCGCCATGGATTATAAAGGGATGGCCCTTTCACCATGCCAACTAAAAGGGCAATCTGATCTAGGCTAA
The DNA here is from genome assembly GCA_032568935.1 of Parahaemophilus parainfluenzae. Lineage (GTDB taxonomy): Bacteria > Pseudomonadota > Gammaproteobacteria > Enterobacterales > Pasteurellaceae > Haemophilus_D > Haemophilus_D parainfluenzae_AE. The sequence goes on along the minus strand of JAWHBY010000020.1, from coordinate 8,087 downwards.
TTTCACGGATAGAACGACCAAAATAGAATTGGCTCGCCAATGCAAAACCGTGAATTTGGATATCACCATTTTGACCAAGGTAAATCTCGTTCAGATAGGTTTCTAAAATACGGTTTTTATCATATCGCCAATCTAATACTAATGACATCAACGCTTCATTGGCTTTACGGGTAATAGAACGTTCACTGGATAAGAACAAGTTTTTAACTAATTGCTGAGTGAGTGTACTGCCGCCTTGAACTGTTTGACCGGCTTTAATATTGGCAATCATTGCTCGCACAATACCCACAGGATTAATCCCGTTATGCTCATAAAAACGGCGATCCTCTGTCAGTAATAAGGCATCAATGAGTAATCGAGGGTAGTGCTGTAATGGAATCGCTAAACGATCTTCATTATCCGATTCCAACATGGCAATTAATTTAGGCGCAAGACGGAATTCATCAACCGCTTTTACGTTGACTAAGTCTTCAATACGAGAAAGTTTGTTATCGGTAAAACGTAAACGTAATACCCGTTGTGGTTCAGGCTTATCAGGATAAGGGAATGCACGACGAAGTAACACGATAGTATCCTCTTCGAGTTTAAAATCGCCCGGTGCTGCAATCATAGTCGTTTGACGGTATTCGTTATCCAATAAGATTTGAATCACTTCGTCAAAAGAAAGGTTATCAGACAGTTTTACGCTTTCTAAGCGACTATACACTTCAGCCGGTAAACGCCAAATCTGGCCATCCATTTTGGAGCGAATTTGCCAATCTAAATAGCCACCATAAAATACGGCAAGCGTCCCTAAAGTAAAGGCTGTTTTGGCTAAAAAGATTTTACAAGAACGGCGCTTATTCGGCACTTGCGTTTCTTGTTGTTCTGATGAGGTGTTTTCCGTTTCCGACATAATAGTTCGCTTCAGAGAATGAGGTTAAGCAATAAATTCAAAATATGCATTAAGAAAGTGAATGAAGTCTGTTGTTCCGCAGAAGGCGATACTTTCTTCATCATAATAATGGAAGTCGTCTTCTAAAATTTCATCTGTTTCAATTGCAAGGTTATTGGCTCGAATCATCACTTCATCGGCATTAATAAAAAGCGTGTATTCAGAACCAATCAGTGTGACTTCATCATTATTTTTAATCTGCTCACAGGCAGAAAGTGCGGTCAAAAACGCTTGAGGATTTGACCGCACTTCTGAATTAAACCAATTAGCTAGTGCAATGTGTTCCATCGAACATTTAGCATGTACATTGCCGAGATAATGGGTAAATTGAAAATCCATGTTAGATGCTGAATGACGAACCGCAACCACAGGTACTGGTTGCATTTGGATTGTTCACCACAAAACGCGAACCTTCCAAGCCTTCAGTGTAATCCACGGTGCCGCCAATTAAGTATTGTAAACTCATTGGGTCAATCACTAATTGCACACCTGCTTTTTCAATGGTTAGGTCACCTTCATTGACTTTATCGTCAAAGGTGAAACCGTATTGGAAACCGCTGCAACCGCCACCAGTAATATAAACGCGTAATTTTAATTCGTTGTTTTCTTCTTCGCTAATTAAACTTTTTACTTTATTGGCTGCCGCATCAGTAAAAGTTAGCGGTACGGCCATATCTAAATCTGACATATCTCTATCCCCACTTTCCTAAAAATAATCCTTGTATTATCTAATAACCTGTTAATTCATTCAAGATTTTTCACGGAATTAGTGCTATTATATGCGAATAAATCAGAATTAAATAAGGAGAAATAATGGGCATTCCATTAAGAACTGAAGAAGAAATTGTTAAGTTACGTGAAGCGTGTAAATTAGCGTCCGATGTTTTGGTCATGATCGAACCTTATGTCAAAGAAGGGGTGACCACTGGTGAATTGGATCGCATTTGTCATGATTACATGGTGAATGTACAAAAAGTGATTCCTGCGTGCTTAAATTATCATGGTTTTCCTAAAGCAACCTGTATTTCTATAAATGAAGTGGTTTGCCATGGTATTCCAAGCGACGATAAAAAATTAAAACGTGGTGATATTGTCAATATTGATGTGACTGTAATAAAAGACGGTTATTTCGGTGATAATTCGAAGATGTATGTCGTGGGTGAAACCAATATTCGTAGCCAAAAATTAGTTGAAGCGGCACAAGAAGCGCTTTATGTGGGATTACGCACGGTTAAGCCGGGTATTCGTTTAAATGAAATTGGTAAAGCGGTACAAAAATATACTGAAAGCCAAGGGTTTAGCGTAGTGCGTGAGTACTGTGGCCACGGCGTGGGAACTGAATTCCACTGTGAACCACAAGTATTACACTATTATGCGGATGATGGTGGCGTGATTTTAAAACCGGGGATGGTCTTCACCATTGAACCAATGATTAATGCGGGTAAAAAAGAAGTGCGCATTATGGGTGATGGTTGGACGGTAAAAACCAAAGACCGTAGCCATTCTGCACAATATGAACACCAAATTGTCGTGACAGAAACCGGTTGTGAAGTGATGACTATCCGCGATGAAGAAATTGCGGAAGGTCGAATTCAACGTATGATGAATAATCTTTAAGTTCAGCTAAAAGCCTACGATAGTGGGCTTTTTTTATAATTGTTTTGTTTGTGGAATACCTATGCTTTTTCCTTATCATTTCGACTCTCCACTCACGCTAAGTGCGGTCAAAATTCAGCGTGAAAATTTAAAGGAATTTGAACGTCAGCATTTCGATGATTATTCTGTTTTTGAGCTGATTGCTAACCGAACACAGTTTTGTGATGATTTGTTAAAACAGCTTTGGCAGCAATTTGGATTAGATAAAGCTAATCTCACCTTAATTGCAGTAGGCGGTTATGGCAGACAAGAAATCTTTCCTTTATCTGACCTCGATGTTCTTATTCTTTCAAAAGAAGAAAGAGAGTCTGAAACGGAAGAAAAAATTGCTCAATTTGTGCAGTTCTTGTGGGATTGTGGATTTGACGTAGGACATAGTGTTCGTTCTTTAGAAGAATGTGAAAAGGAAGGCAAACAGGAGATTACTATTGCCACTAATTTGCTTGAATCTCGTTATTTATCGGGTGATTTATCCCTTTTTAATGCTTTAGAGGAAATACTGAAAAAGCCAGATTTTTGGGCGATAAAACCATTCTTTGACGCTAAAGTACAAGAGCAAATTGAACGTTATCAGCGTTATCACAACACCAGTTACAATTTAGAGCCCGATTTAAAATACAGCCCTGGCGGCTTGCGAGATCTTCATCTTTTATATTGGATCGCATTACGACACACTGGGGAAATGACCCTTGATGGCATTTTGAAAAGTGGCTTTATTTATCTATCAGAACACCAACAATTATTAGAAAGCCAAGAATTTTTATTTAAAGTGCGGTTCGCTTTACACTTGATTTTAAAACGTTATGACAACCGCTTGTTGTTTGATCGTCAAATCAAAGTGAGCGAGATGCTTGGTTTTGAAGGTGAAGGAAACCGTGGTGTCGAAAAAATGATGAAACGTTTTTTCCAAGCTTTACGCACGATTTCACGTTTAAGCGATATTCTAATTAAGCATTATAAAGAGCATTTTTTATCTTCAAACGGAGAGGGATCAGTTCACCATTTGGATGACGATTTTGAAATAGTGAATCAAAGTTTGTGTTTACGTAAGGAAGACGTGTTTTTACGTTTGCCAGATCGTATTTTGGATCTTTTTTTCTATCTTACGCAGCATGAACAAGCCGAAATTCATTCCTCAACATTACGCCAACTTCAGATTGCATTGGAAAGCTTGACGCAGAAATTATGTGATATTCCTGAAGCAAGAGAGAAATTTATTCGGTTATTTAATCAACCGAAAGCCATTCAGCGAGCATTTCTCCCAATGCACCAATATGGTGTGTTAACAGCTTATTTGCCACAATGGCAGGGAATTGAAGGTTTGATGCAATTTGATCTCTTCCATATTTACACTGTGGATGAGCACACCTTACGAGTGATGTTGAAATTGGAAAGTTTCTTAGCTGAAGATGAAGCCGAATTCCATCCTATTTGCCATCAAATATTTAGCCAAATTTCTGACCGCACTTTGCTTTATGTTACCGCACTTTTCCATGATATTGCGAAAGGTCGAGGAGGGGATCATGCAGAGGTAGGGGCTGAAGATGTTGCTGAATTTGCCCGTTTGCATGGTTTTGATCGTCGAGAAATTGAAACGATGGCTTGGCTAGTGAGAGAGCATTTGCTCATGTCAATTACTGCACAGCGTCGAGATATTCATGATCCGGAAGTCGTGATGAACTTTGCAGAAAATGTGCAAAATCATGTGCGTTTAGATTATCTCACTTGTTTGACGGTCGCGGATATTTGTGCAACAAATGGTACCTTGTGGAATAGCTGGAAACGTTCTTTATTTGCCTCACTCTATGATTATACGTCGCAACAATTCCGACAAGGGATGAATTTATTATTAGATAATAACGAAAAGATCCTTGAAAATCGCCAATTGGCGCTGGCAATTTTATCCGAAGAGCAACCAGAATTATCGGAAGAAAAAATTTTAGCACTCTGGCAACGTTGTCCAGATGATTATTTTTTACGAAATAGCCCAAAACAAATTGCGTGGCATACAGAGTTATTGGCTGAATTTGATGGTGAAGTTCTCGTTAAAATCAGTAATCGTTTTTCTAGTGGTGGGACTGAGATCTTCGTTTATTGCCCAGACCAAGCCAACTTATTTAATAAAGTGGTCTCAACCATTGGCGCGAAAAAATTCAGTATTCATGATGCGCAAATTTTAACATCCGATGATGGCTACGTATTCGACAGCTTTATCATCACAGAATTAAATGGTGAATTGGTTCGTTCAGAACGTCGCCGAGAATTAGAGACGGTATTAACCTCTGTTTTATTAGGCGAAAAATTGCCATCCATGTCTTTTGCAAATAATCGACAGTTGCAACATTTCACCGTAAAAACAGATGTACGTTTTTTGAAAGAAACTAAAAAAGAACATACCGAATTAGAAGTGGTGGCTTTAGATAAACCCGGTTTATTGGCTCAAATCAGTCAAATTTTTACTGAATTAAAACTCAATATTTGTAATGCAAAAATCACAACAGTAGGAGAAAAAGCCGAAGACTTCTTCATTCTGACAAATGAAAAAGGAATTGCATTAACCGAAGAGGAAAGGGGATTATTAGAAAACGTGCTCTATGGGCGTTTATAGTATGAAATAAAAAAGTGCGGTTAAATGTAACCGCACTTTTATATTTTAAGCAACTGCTGCAAATGCAATATCAGCGGCAGCAAGCGTTTTTTCAATGTCTTCATTTGTATGAGCTAAAGACATAAAGCCAGCTTCAAAAGCAGAAGGCGCAAGGTAAACGCCTTGATCGAGCATTTTGTGGAAGAACACTTTGAATTTTTCGGTATCACATTTCATGACTTCTGCATAAGAGGTAACTTGTTTTTGGTCAGTGAAGAAAATACCAAACATTCCACCAACATGATTAATCACAAATGGTACATTGTGTTTTTGAGCTAATGCTTTTAAGCCGTTACAAAGTTTTGTGGTTAATTCTGCAAGGTGTTGTTCGTTACCTGCTTTTTTCAATTCAGTTAGACATGCTAAACCCGCCGCCATTGCAATCGGGTTGCCTGAAAGGGTACCCGCTTGATAAACTGGGCCGGTCGGTGCAAGGTGTTGCATAATCACTTTTTTACCACCAACAGCACCCACAGGCATACCGCCGCCAATGACTTTACCTAATGTGGTGAGATCCGGTGTTACACCATAATAAGCTTGTGCGCCTGCAAGTGAAACACGGAAACCTGTCATGACTTCATCAATAATGAAAAGTGCACCATATTGATTACAAATTTCACGAATGCCTTGTAAGAATCCTTCTTTTGGTGGAACACAGTTCATATTACCTGCAACTGGTTCAATAATCACACAAGCGATATCGTTAGGGAATTCTTCAAATAGTTTTTTAACTGAATCAAGATTGTTATATTCTGCAGTTAAAGTGTGTTTCGCAAAATCTTCAGGTACACCTGGTGAGCTTGGTTGACCAAGTGTTAACGCACCAGATCCTGCTTTTACTAAAAGTGAATCAGAATGACCGTGGTAACAACCTTCAAATTTTAAAATTTTGCTTCTATTTGTATAACCACGCGCAAGACGAATGGCTGTCATGGTTGCTTCAGTACCTGAACTCACCATACGAACCATTTCAATAGATGGCACAATTTCACAGACTAATTCCGCTAAATCAATTTCAGAGGGAGTTGGCGCGCCAAAGCTTAAACCATTCTCCGCTGCTTTTAATACAGCATCTAAAATAGCAGTGTGGTTGTGACCTAAAATCATTGGCCCCCAAGAACCCACATAATCGATATATTGTTTGCCTTCAGTATCATAAATGTAGGCGCCTTTGGCTTTTTGAATAAATACAGGGGTGCCACCTACGCCTTTAAAGGCTCGAACAGGGGAGTTTACGCCACCAGGAATAACTTCTTGTGCACGAGAGAAAAGTGCGGTTGATTTTGTCATGATTTTAATCCTTATATTAAAAGTGGCCATATTGTACTAAAAAACTGAATTTGAGAAAAATCTTTGTGTGCTGATTTTTCTTTGTGTTATCCTTTGCAAAAAAATTTTAGGATGAAACTATGCTAAGTCTTCTCGTCACTTTTTTAGGGGCATTTTTAACCTTAATTGTCATGCGACCAATTGCCAATAAAATTGGCTTGGTGGATAAGCCGAATTATCGTAAACGTCACCAAGGTGCAATTCCACTTATTGGCGGAGTTTCTCTTTTCATGGGAAACCTTTGCTATTATTTAATGGAGTGGGATCAACTTCGTTTACCTTACCTTTATATATTCAGTATTTTTGTTCTACTGGCAATTGGTATCTTAGATGACCGCTTTGATATTAGTCCCTTCTTGCGTGCAGGGATTCAAGCGGTGCTTGCGATTTTAATGATCGATTTGGGTAATGTTTATTTAGATCATTTAGGCCAAATTCTAGGTCCATTCCAATTAACACTTGGTTCTATCGGATTGATTATTACCGTATTTGCCACAATCGCGATTATTAATGCCTTTAATATGATTGATGGTATTGATGGATTGTTAGGTGGGTTGTCTATTGTTTCATTTGCTGCCATTGGTATCTTGATGTTCCGTGATGGACAAATGGATATGGCATATTGGAGTTTTGGCTTAATTATCGCAATTTTGCCTTATCTATTATTAAACTTAGGCATTCCATTAGGACCTAAATATAAAGTATTTATGGGAGACGCGGGGAGTACTTTAATTGGCTTTACCATTATTTGGATTTTGCTTTTAAGTACGCAAGGAAAAGGACATCCGATGAATCCAGTGACCGCACTTTGGATTATTGCTGTTCCTTTAATTGACATGGTAGCCATTATTTATCGCCGTTTACGCAAAGGAAAAAGTCCATTCCGTCCGGATCGCTTACACGTACACCACTTAATGGTTCGTGCTGGATTAACTTCTCGCCAAGCCTTTTTATTAATTACTTTCTTTGCCGCCATTTGTGCGACAATCGGGATCTTAGGCGAAGTCTTCTATATTAATGAATGGGCAATGTTTATTGCATTTATTATATTATTCTTCCTTTATGCTTATTCAATTACAAAAGCATGGAAAATCACCCGATGGGTACGAAGAATGAAACGTCGCGCACGTCGTAATAAGCAATAAATTAAATAAAGAGGATAGCAATTTGCTATCCTTTTTTATGTTTTAGCACTAAAAATAGACGAATACATAATAAATTCTATACAAATTGAACAAAAATTTATCTTTTGATATTTTTTTTCAAAAAAGTGCTAGACAAGGTATTGGGAAATCATTAATATACGCCCCTGCAACGACGCAGTAACGCGTTCGTAGCTCAGTTGGATAGAGCGTTGGCCTCCGGAGCCAAAGGTCGCAAGTTCGAATCTTGTCGAGCGCGCCAGAAGTCAGTGCGGTAAACAACTAATCAATGGTGGCTATAGCTCAGTTGGTAGAGCCCTGGATTGTGATTCCAGTTGTCGTGGGTTCGAATCCCATTAGCCACCCCATCTTCTCTTAA
>JAWHBY010000019.1:0-25960 GCA_032568935.1 Parahaemophilus parainfluenzae | reverse complement strand
GAAGCGGCAAACAATGACATTATTGATAAATTAGTTGCAGAGTTATAAGAGGCTTAGCTTATGTCAGAATTAACTACAATAGCTCGCCCTTATGCAAAAGCTGCATTCGACTTTGCCATTGAACAAAGTGCGGTCGAAAAATGGACTGAAATGTTAGGTTTCGCTGCTGCCGTAGCTGAAGATGAAGCGGTAAAAGCTTACTTAAGTAGTTCTCTTTCTGCACAGAAATTAGCTGATACAGTAATTTCTATTTGTGGCGAACAATTGGATCAATATGGGCAAAATCTTATTCGGTTAATGGCTGAAAATAAGCGTTTGAGTGCGATTCCTACCGTGTTTGAAGAATTTAAACATTATGTGGAAGAACATCAAGCTATTGCAGAAGTTGAAGTAACTTCAGCACAACCATTGAATGCAACACAAATCGAAAAAATTGCAGCTGCAATGGAAAAAAGATTAGCTCGCAAAGTGAAATTAAATTGCAATGTAGATAGCTCACTGATTGCCGGTGTAGTGATTCGTACAGAAGATTTTGTGATTGACGGAAGTAGTCGTGGACAACTTGCTCGTCTCGCAAATGAGTTGCAATTATAAGAGGAATACAAGATGCAACTAAATTCAACTGAAATTAGTGAATTGATTAAAAAACGCATCGCTCAATTTGACGTGGTGAGCGAAGCCCGTAATACAGGGACAATTGTTTCTGTAAGTGACGGGATTATTCGTATTCATGGCTTAAGCGATGTGATGCAAGGCGAAATGATCGCCTTACCAGGCAACCGTTACGCAATGGCACTTAACCTTGAACGTGATTCTGTTGGTGCGGTAGTAATGGGTCCTTACGCAGATTTAGCGGAAGGTATGGAAGTACAATGTACTGGCCGTATTCTTGAAGTACCAGTTGGTCGTGGTTTATTAGGTCGTGTGGTAAATACACTTGGTCAACCAATCGATGGTAAAGGTGAAATTGAAAACGATGGTTTCTCTCCTGTTGAAGTTATTGCGCCAGGTGTTATTGATCGTAAATCTGTTGATCAACCAGTACAGACTGGTTATAAAGCAGTTGACTCAATGGTTCCAATCGGTCGTGGTCAACGTGAGTTAATCATCGGTGACCGTCAAACGGGTAAAACAGCATTAGCAATCGACGCAATTATTAACCAACGTGATTCAGGTATTAAATGTATCTATGTCGCGATTGGTCAAAAAGCGTCGACTATTGCAAACGTAGTGCGTAAATTAGAAGAGCACGGTGCGCTTGAAAACACAATCGTTGTTGCGGCATCTGCATCTGAATCAGCTGCTTTACAATATTTAGCGCCTTATGCCGGTTGTGCAATGGGTGAATATTTCCGTGATCGCGGTGAAGATGCGTTAATCGTTTACGATGACTTATCAAAACAAGCCGTTGCTTATCGTCAAATTTCATTATTATTACGTCGTCCACCAGGTCGTGAAGCCTATCCAGGTGACGTATTCTATCTACACTCACGTTTACTTGAACGTGCAGCACGTGTAAATGAAGAATACGTAGAAAAATTCACTCAAGGTGCAGTAAAAGGAAAAACTGGTTCTTTAACCGCTCTTCCAATTATTGAAACTCAAGCAGGTGACGTTTCAGCATTCGTTCCAACCAACGTAATTTCGATTACCGATGGTCAGATTTTCTTAGAATCTAACTTATTTAACTCTGGTATTCGTCCAGCGGTAAACCCAGGTATTTCGGTATCTCGTGTGGGTGGTTCTGCACAAACTAAAGTAGTGAAAAAATTAGCTGGTGGTATCCGTACTGCATTAGCTCAATATCGTGAATTAGCGGCGTTTGCTCAGTTCGCATCTGACCTTGATGATGCTACCCGCAAACAACTTTCTCACGGTGAAAAAGTCACTGAATTATTGAAACAAAAACAATATGTACCGCTTAGCGTAGCAGAGCAATCTGTGTTGCTTTTCGCGGTTGAGTTTGGCTATTTAGAAGATGTGGAATTGCAAAAAATTGCAAGTTTTGAAGCCGCACTTTTAGATTACGCTCGCCGTAACCACAGCGAGTTTATGGCTGAATTGACCAAAACCGGTAATTACAATGATGAAGTTAAAGCATCATTGAAAGCGATTTTGGATAACTTTAAAGCCAACAGCGCGTGGTAAAAGTAACGGAGAAATAAGATGGCAGGTGCAAAAGAGATAAAAACCAAAATTGCCAGTGTACAAAGTACACAAAAAATTACAAAGGCAATGGAAATGGTGGCGACCTCGAAAATGCGTAAAACGCAGGATCGTATGTCAGCTTCTCGTCCGTATTCTGAAACAATACGAAATGTTATCAGCCACGTCTCTAAAGCAAGTGTTGGTTATAAACACCCATTTTTAATTCAACGCGAAGTGAAAAAAGTCGGGATCTTAGTGGTCTCGACTGACCGCGGAATGTGTGGTGGTTTGAACATTAACTTGTTTAAAACCGTAATGACAGAAATCAAACAATGGAAAGATAAAGGAGTTAATGTTGAATTGGGTTTAATTGGCTCAAAAGGCATTAGTTTCTTCCGTTCATTAGGATTACCTGTTCGTGCACAACTTTCCGGTTTGGGTGATAATCCGACAATGGAAGACTTAATTGGTGTTGCAAACGGTATGTTTGGTAGCTATAAAGACGAAGAAGTAGATGCAATTTATATTGCCTACAATAAATTCGTTAATACAATGGCACAAAAACCTGTTTATCAACAATTAATACCATTACCGGCATTAAAAACCGATAATTTAGAGCAAAGACAAAGCACCTGGGATTACCTTTACGAGCCTGAGCCAAAAGTCTTATTAGACAGTTTGCTTACTCGTTATTTGGAATCACAAGTGTATCAATCTGTGGTAGATAACCTTGCTTCCGAGCAAGCTGCTAGAATGGTAGCAATGAAAGCGGCAACTGATAATGCAGGTAATTTAATCAATGACTTGCGATTAGTTTACAATAAAGCCCGTCAAGCAAGTATTACAAATGAATTAAACGAAATCGTCGCCGGCGCGGCAGCGATTTAATGAAAGAGGAACGGTAATGTCAGCAGGAAAAATTGTACAAATCATCGGTGCGGTGATTGACGTTGAATTCCCACAAGATGCAGTACCAAAAGTTTACGATGCATTAAAAGTTGAATCAGGTTTAACCCTTGAAGTTCAACAACAATTAGGTGGCGGTGTAGTTCGCTGTATCGCATTAGGTACGTCTGACGGCTTAAAACGTGGCTTAAAAGTAGAAAATACGGGTAACCCGATTCAAGTGCCAGTAGGGACTAAAACGTTAGGCCGTATTATGAACGTATTAGGTGAACCAATCGATGAGCAAGGTGAAATTGGCGCGGAAGAAAATTGGTCTATTCACCGTCCAGCACCAAGCTACGAAGAACAATCTAACAGTACGGAATTATTAGAAACTGGTATCAAAGTTATCGACTTAATTTGTCCATTCGCAAAAGGTGGTAAAGTTGGTCTATTCGGTGGTGCGGGTGTAGGTAAAACCGTTAACATGATGGAATTAATCCGTAATATCGCGATTGAGCACTCAGGTTACTCTGTATTTGCAGGTGTAGGTGAGCGTACTCGTGAAGGTAACGACTTCTATCATGAGATGAAAGATTCTAACGTATTAGATAAAGTATCATTAGTTTACGGACAAATGAATGAGCCACCAGGTAACCGTTTACGTGTTGCGTTAACCGGTTTAACCATGGCTGAAAAATTCCGTGACGAAGGTCGTGATGTATTATTCTTCGTGGATAATATCTATCGTTATACCCTTGCTGGTACAGAAGTATCTGCGTTATTAGGTCGTATGCCATCTGCGGTAGGTTATCAACCGACATTAGCAGAAGAAATGGGTGTGTTACAAGAACGTATCACTTCAACTAAAACAGGTTCTATCACCTCTGTACAAGCGGTATATGTACCTGCGGATGACTTAACTGACCCATCTCCTGCAACAACCTTCGCGCACTTAGACTCAACAGTTGTATTAAGTCGTCAAATTGCGTCTTTAGGTATTTACCCTGCGGTTGACCCATTAGATTCAACTTCACGTCAATTAGACCCACTCGTTGTTGGTCAAGAGCACTATGATGTAGCGCGTGGCGTACAAGGTATCTTACAACGTTATAAAGAATTAAAAGATATTATCGCAATTCTTGGTATGGACGAGTTATCTGAAGATGACAAACTTGTGGTAGCACGTGCACGTAAAATTGAACGTTTCTTATCACAACCGTTCTTCGTTGCTGAGGTATTCAACGGTACTCCAGGTAAATACGTTTCTTTAAAAGAAACTATCCGCGGCTTTAAAGGTATTTTAAACGGCGAATACGACCATATTCCAGAACAAGCGTTCTACATGGTCGGTACAATCGACGAAGCGCTAGAAAAAGCCAAAAATATGTAATCACTTCAAGTCATTTGAAGGAGAACAAAAATGGCGACATTTAACCTAATAATAGTCAGCGCAGAGCGAAAAATCTTTGAAGGTGCTGTTAAACAAATCCAAGCAACAGGTGTGGAAGGTGAACTAGGTATTTTACCAAACCACACCCCTTTGATGACGGCGATTAAGCCAGGGATTGTTAAATTCACTCTTGAAGATGGCAATGAAGAAGTTATCTATGTTTCAGGCGGCTTTTTAGAAGTTCAACCTAAAGTAGTAACAGTACTTGCCGATGTTGCAATTCGCGGTAGCGAGTTAGATGCAGATCGTATTCGTGAAGCAAAACGTAAAGCGGAAGAAAATATTGTGAATCACGCAGTTGATGTGGATCATGATTTACTTGTAGCTAAACTTTCTAGAGAGTTAGCTAAACTTCGTGCTTACGAGCTTACTGAAAAACTCGTTAAATCAAAACGATAAGTTATGATAATAAAAAAAAGAGCGGTAATTTTTACCGCTCTTTTTGTTTCTATCTTAAGAAATATCGATACGCTTTACTTTCACTCACATCTTCATAAACATAGCCGAGTTGTGCTAAAGCTTCTTTAAATTCTGCGCTATCTTTTTCGCCTAATTGGAAAGCAGCAAGAATATTGCCGTAATCTGCACCATGTGCACGATAATGAAATAATGAAATATTCCAACTTTTACCCAAAATTTCTAAGAATTTAAGTAAAGCGCCTTTTTGTTCTGGAAATTCAAAGCTATAAAGTCGTTCAGGATGATTAGAAGCTCGTCCACCCATTAAATAACGTATGTGGGTTTTCGCAATATCATCATCAGACATATCTTCTACATCAAAGCCGTTTTTCGTTAAATCAGCAATAATTTCCGATTTTTCAGCTTCATTAGCCGTGCGCACACCAACGAAAATACAGGCTTTTTGATTATCTGCATAACGATAACTGAATTCTGTTACTGCACGGTTTCCGATGACATGAGCAAATTTTAAGAAACTGCCTGGTTGTTCAGGCATGGTTACAGCCAGTAAAGCTTCACGGTTTTCACCAATTTCGCAACGTTCTGAAACATAACGCAATGTATGGAAGTTAAGATTGGCACCAGATAAAATTGCTGCCATATTTTTGCCTTCCAGATTGTTTTGTTTCACATATTTTTTCAAACCGGCTAGACCTAGGGCACCAGATGGCTCAGCAACAGCACGAACGTTTTCGAATAAATCTTTCATTGCTGCACAAACCTCATCGCTGTCTACCAGCACCATACCGTCTAAATATTTTTGACATAAACGGAATGTTTCGTCACCAATACGTTTTACCGCTACACCATCAGCGAATAAGCCAACATGTGCTAGATCTGTAGGTTCACCTTTTTCTAAGGCTGCATTCAAACAAGCTGAATCTTTGGACTCGACACCAATGACTTTAATTTCCGGCATAAATTGTTTGAGCAAAATGGCTACGCCAGCGGCGAGACCACCGCCTCCGACTTGCACAAAGAGATAATCCAAATCAGCCACCTGTTGTAGAATTTCCATTGCCAATGTGCCTTGACCGGCGATGACCAATGGATGATCAAATGGCGGGATAAATGTCATATGTTTAGATTTTGAAAGCTCAATGGCTTTGGCTTTGGCCTCATCAAAATTGGCTCCGTGTAACAGCACTTCGCCACCAAAACCACGAACAGCATCCACTTTAATGCTCGGTGTATTTTGTGGCATAACAATTAATGCTTTTAAGCCGAGTTGTTTAGCGGATAAAGCAACACCTTGAGCATGGTTACCTGCAGAAGCGGCAATGACACCTGCTTGTTTTTGTTCATCAGAAAGGCTAGAAATCATCGCATAAGCACCACGCAGCTTAAAGCTATTTACTGGCTGGCGGTCTTCACGCTTAATCCAAATATTATTATGTAGGCGATCAGACAATTTGCCCATTTTTTGTAGTGGAGTTACGGTAGCGGCTTCATATACTCTGGAGCCAAGTTTGACAATCGCGTTAATGTAATCCGATTGAGAGGGTTGAGGATTGGTGAGTAGGTTTTTCATGGTATTTGTTGTTTATGATGAAGTGCGGGTAATTTTTTCTTTGTTTTATTTCTCCCTCTCATAAAAGAGAGGGAGAATTAGACACTATTTTAAAAGTGTTTTATCACGAACGGCACCTTTATCCGCAGATGTCGCAAAGTGACCAAATACTTTTAATGCAAAAGACACTTCACGTTCACGGTTAGCCGGTTGCCAGCCTTTGGCATCTTGCTCGGTACGGCGTTTTGTTAATTCTTCATCGCTGATTTTGAGATTAATCGCGCGATTTGGAATATCGATTTCGATAATATCATCATCATGTACTAAGCCGATTGCACCGCCAGAAGCTGCTTCAGGAGAAGCGTGACCAATAGATAAACCAGATGTACCGCCAGAGAAACGACCATCTGTTAATAAAGCACATTTTTTACCTAAGCCCATCGATTTTAAGTAACTGGTTGGATACAACATTTCTTGCATACCAGGGCCGCCTTTTGGACCTTCGTAGCGAATGACTACCACATGGCCTTCTTTAACTTTACCACCTAAAATGCCGGCTACCGCATCTTCTTGGCTTTCAAATACGATTGCACGACCGGTGAATTTCCAAATAGATTCATCTACGCCCGCCGTTTTTACGATACAACCGTCTTTAGCGATGTTACCAAATAATACGGCTAAGCCGCCTTCTTGAGAAATCGCATTTTCTTTGTTACGGATACATCCACTTACACGGTCATTATCTACGCTATCCCAACGACAATCTTGTGAGAAGGCTTGCGTGGTACGAATACCAGCAGGGCCTGCACGGAAGAATTTATGTAATTCTTCGTCTTTGTTACGAATGATATCGTATTGATTTAATTGTTCTTCTAGTGTTGTTCCTAACACGGTTTTGGTATTACGGTGGATTAATCCTGCACGATCTAATTCACCTAATAACCCCATAATGCCACCTGCACGGTGCACATCTTCCATGTGGTATTTATTGGTGTTTGGTGCGATTTTGCTTAAGCAAGGCACAACGCGTGATAAGCGGTCAATATCCGCCATTTTGAAATCTACACCCGCTTCTTGAGCAGCCGCTAATAAGTGTAAAACGGTATTACTTGAACCACCCATCGCGATATCTAAGCTCATAGCGTTTTCAAAAGCTTCAAAGGTGCCGATTGAACGTGGCAATACGCTTTCATCGTCTTGCTCGTAATAGCGTTTGCAAAGCTCAACTATTTGACGACCAGCTTTTAAAAATAATTCTTTACGGTCAGCATGGGTCGCTAACATTGAGCCATTGCCAGGTAAAGATAAACCTAAGGCCTCCGTTAAGCAGTTCATGGAGTTAGCAGTAAACATTCCTGAGCAGGAGCCACAAGTCGGGCAGGCGCTACGTTCAATAGCATCAATACGCTCATCACTGACATTAGGATCCGCCGCTTCAATCATCGCATCAACTAAGTCTAAACGAATCAGTTGATCTGATAACTTGGTTTTGCCGGCTTCCATCGGACCACCGGAAACAAAAATCGCCGGGATATTCAGGCGCATTGCCGCCATCAACATTCCTGGGGTGATTTTGTCACAGTTGGAAATACACACCATGGCATCGGCGCAGTGGGCGTTTACCATATACTCCACGCTGTCTGCGATTAAGTCTCGGCTTGGTAAGGAGTAAAGCATCCCGCCGTGTCCCATGGCAATACCGTCATCCACCGCAATGGTGTTAAATTCTTTTGCCACGCCGCCGGCTTTTTCAATTTCCGCCGCGACCAGTTGTCCCATGTCTTTTAAATGCACATGCCCCGGGACGAATTGGGTGAAAGAGTTCACTACCGCAATAATGGGTTTTCCGAAGTCATTTTCTTTCATCCCTGTTGCACGCCATAAGGCACGTGCACCTGCCATATTACGACCTTGTGTACTGGTCGCAGAACGTAGTTTTGGCATAGTTATAAATTCTCCAAGTAAATTTCGTTAAGATATATGTACTTTAATATTTAAAGTGAGTTCAATTCTTGAGTATTTTATGGACTATAGGTTATACATTATGCAACCAGTTAGTAATAGACTAGATAATATTGCTAATACGATAAGTTTTTTCATTTCTATTTCTCCATTGATAATAATTTTTGGTAATAAAAAAGATTATACGTTTTATAAATTACTTATTAGGTAACAATAAGATTATTTTATCTCCACCACACCCGACAACTTTGCTATATGATTAGCCAATAGATCAAAAGTGCGGTTAGATTTTAAAGTGATTTTTAATCACGCTTTATTGTTATTTAACGGAATGGGCAAAAATCAAGGAATGCATTACGCTCGTTGAAGCAATCAAGAAGACTAAATGGAATCCACAATGGAGCCGTTAAGATTATTAGTGGCCCTGTAAGTATATTTTCACCCGTGTCCGAAAGACTATATGATTTGCTAGTAGTATAAGTCGTACGATAAACTGTTGCCATAATAGGTTTTGCCAGTTTATATTTTGCTAGTAATTCATCACGATTCTTATATTCTTGGATAATACCATCCGCCTTGTACGTTTTAATATAAAAAATATCAAGTTGAGATGAAATATCAAAATCTTCTTTTATCTCTTTTTTAACCTTATCTTTTGCTTGAGATGCTTGTGTAAAATTAAATTGATTTACTAGTTCATCCCGTTGTTTTTTGGTTAATTTATCTGCTTTAACAAGCACGCTTAAATATGATGAAGCTCGTTGCTTTTTATCCTCATCTAAATATATATAAAGTTCAGGTGATACTTTTTCTATTGATTTTGCATAAGTGCTATTAAGAAATATCGATAAATTAGAAACATCTTGCCCTTTAAATTCAAAATTTTCTTTATCAGTAAAAACAAAGAGTCTGCCATCTTGACTAAACATAAACATCTCAATGGGTTCTTTACTTGATGTTACATCAGACTGTATATTTTTATCTACAGTACATGCTGACAAACACAATAATGAACACAGCATTATGAATGATAATAGCTTTTTCATTTTTGATTCCTTTACTTTATTTCAATCACATCCGGCAATTTTGCTAACTGATTTACCAACAGATCAAAAGTGCGGTCAGATTTTACAGTGATTTTTAATGGCACTTGTGTTTCTACTAATGCCATTTCCATATTAGTCACCGTGAAACCGCGCAAGCGAATAACGCGTAATACACGTTCTAAAACTTCGGGACGATGTTGAACAGTCAATTCAAAAGTATATTGGTTCATCTTAAATTTCCTCCAACATATCAGCATTACATGCACCCGGTGGGACTAATGGCCACACACATTCATCAGGTGGAATACATACTTGTAGCAAATAAGCGGTTTCGCTATTTAATAAACGATTAAGCGCTTCATCTACTTTGTCAGCTTGTTCAATGCGTTCAGCTGGAATATCAAAGGCTTTCGCTAACATCACGAAATCAGGGTTATCTTCTAAAATAGTTTCAGAACGACGTTTATTCCAGAAAAGGTCTTGCCATTGACGCACCATACCAAGGCGTTGGTTATCTAACAGCAAAATTTTTACCGGCAAATTACCGCGTTTAATTGAACCTAATTCTTGAATGTTCATCATCAATGAGCCATCGCCTGTCACTAAAATCACTTCATCATGAGGACGAGCCTTTTTTGCACCTACCGCTGCAGGTAAACCAAATCCCATTGTGCCGAAACCTGCGGAGGTGATATAGTTTTCTGGTGCGAAATGACGCATATGTTGCGCAGACCACATTTGATGTTGGCCTACATCGGTACAAATTACGGCATTTTGAGGTTTACGCTGTGAAAGTGTGTTGAGCAATGACCAAGGGTCAATCGGACGATTACCTTCGTTATCTATATAAGTGAAATCGAGTTTGGCTTTTAACAATTGGATGTGTGCTCGCCAATCATCAATTGCAAGAGGAATACTTAAAGCCTCTAAGGCTTGAATTAAATCACCTTGAAGAGCAATATTGGCAACGCGGAGTTTATTAATTTCTGCCGCATCAATATCACAATGAATCACTTTCGCATGTGGAGCAAAACTGTCTAATTTACCGGTCACACGGTCATCAAAACGTGCACCGCATACTAATAATAAATCACATTCTTGCACGGCAACGTTTGCAGCTCTTGTACCGTGCATACCAATCATACCCATATAAACGGGATCGGTTGGATCAATTGAGCCTAAACCTTTTAATGTTGAAACAGATGGCATTTGGGTGATTTGTAGGAATTTTTTGACCGCTTGTGTGGCTTTCGCCATACCAACACCGCCGCCCACATAAAGCACCGGTTTTTTCGCTTGCACCAATAATGCTTTTGCTTCAGCTAATTTTAATTCTGAAAGTGCGGTTGGTTTTACGATCGGTTTGACTATAGGTTTGATATGTTCTGGCACATCACTTACTTGGATGTTGCGAGGCACATCAATGAGAACAGGGCCAGGTCTGCCACTTTGTGCAATTTGGAAAGCAGAAGCAATAATTTCGGGGAGTTCTTCGATGGATTGCACAATGTAGCTGTGCTTGGTGCAAGCAAGAGATAATCCTAACACATCGGCTTCTTGGAAAGCATCTGTACCGATAAGAGGTGCGGCTACTTGACCGGTAAACGCAACGATTGGTACAGAGTCAGCAAAGGCATCGCCTAAACCGGTAATTAAATTGGTTGCACCCGGACCAGAGGTTGCCACGCAAACGCCGACTTTGCCAGTAGAGCGCGCATAACCAATCGCGGCTATTGCGGCACCTTGTTCATTACGACAAAGGAGATGGTCAAGACCTGAGTCATAGATGGCATCATAGGTTGGCATGATTGCCCCGCCTGGGTAGCCGAAAAGATCGGTTACGCCGTGCGCTTTTAAACATTCGATAATGAGTTGTGCGCCTGTCATGTTGCTTCCCGTTTTTATGATTATTAAATAATTTTATGAATATTGAAGTTTTGCATTGTAGCGGAATTTTTCGCCTTTGGTTAGGTTTTCGCGAAAAAACAAACAAAAAAACACGATAATCTTGGTTATCGTGTTTTTTTGATGAGAAGTGAGGTCAGAAAACGTGATGTTTTCTGTACGCAAAATTAGAAGCCAGCTTGTTTTTCTAATTGTTCAACTAGTGCATCGTCTAAGCCTAACGCTTGTGCTAAGTCTGCTAAGAAAATGATTTCTTTGCGAGATAAATCTTTGCTTACTAAACGAGCAGCTAAGTATACATTGCTTGCAAGTGCAGTATCGTTGCCTACAAGACGAGCAATTTCATTGATAGAAATTGGATTTTGAATTTCTTGTGCAAGCCATTGTGCTAATTCAGGATTGTTACCTGCTTCGTTTGCAATAGTTTGTTTTTCATCTTCAGTAATTTCACCATCTGCTGCCGCTGCGGCGATCATAGTACGTAAAATTAATTCACCTGCATCTACATGGCTTGATGAGTTTAATACATCAAATGCATTTTCTGAGATTTTTGGTTGGCTGCTTTGTTGGGATTTTTGATAGTTTTGGTAAGCTTGATAAGCAAGGTTACCTAAAACGGCAAGCGAACCTAATTTAGCTAGGCTTGCACCGCCACTACGGCCTAAAATTATCGATAAAATACCGCCTAACGCTGCACCACCACCTACTTTGGTGAGAGAGTCGATAGTTTGATTGCCAGTTTCAAGTTTGCTTGCAGAGTTTTTAGCGACATCTAAAACTTGGTTTAAAATGCTGTTAAGATCCATAAATGTTTCCTTTTGGTTGTTTTGTTGACAGTAGTTAAATACGGCTTTTAGACAGTAAAATTAAAAAAAAATTCACTGAATTTAACCTCTCTTTAAACCAAGTTCTTGACTCGGTTTTAGAATTCATTATATTGAAATCTTTCTTCATTCAAAAGGAACTTAATATGACGCAGTCAAACGCAAAGCGCGAGACCTTCTCTGGTCGGAAAGCATTTATTATGGCGGCGATTGGATCCGCTGTTGGTTTAGGAAACATTTGGCGTTTCCCTTATACCACTTATGAAAACGGAGGCGGTGCATTTATTATCCCTTACCTTATTGCACTTTTAACCGCCGGTATTCCATTGCTTTTTTTAGATTATGCAATTGGTCATCGCCATCGTGGTGGTGCACCGCTTTCTTATCGTCGCTTTAACCCACACTTTGAAGTGTTTGGTTGGTGGCAAGTAATGGTGAACGTCATCATCGGTCTTTACTACGCAGTAGTATTAGGTTGGGCGGCAAGCTATACCTATTTCTCACTTAATTCTGCTTGGGGTGACCAACCGATTGATTTCTTCCTACACGAATTCTTAAAAATGGGTGAGATCAGCAACGGTGTGAGCTTTGAGTTTGTAGGCATGGTGACAGGCCCATTAATTGCTGTATGGTTAGTGGCGTTAGGCGTGCTTTCTTTAGGTATTCAAAAAGGAATTTCTAAATCTTCAGATATCTTAATGCCTGTTTTAGTCGTAATGTTTGTGGCATTGGTGGTTTATTCTTTATTCTTACCTGGTGCAGAAAAAGGCTTGAACGCGTTATTTACACCAGATTGGTCAAAACTGTCTAACCCAAGCGTGTGGATTGCGGCTTACGGTCAAATCTTCTTCTCTCTTTCCATCTGTTTCGGGATTATGATCACGTATGCATCGTACTTGAAAAAAGATTCTGATTTAACAGGTAGCGGCTTGGTTGTCGGTTTTGCAAACTCAAGTTTTGAAGTACTTGCAGGTATCGGTGTATTTGCGGCATTAGGTTTCATCGCAACTGCACAGGGTGTAGAAGTGAGTGAAGTGGCAAAAGGAGGTATTGGTTTAGCCTTCTTTGCATTCCCAACTATTATTAACAAAGCACCATTCGGTGAAGTATTAGGGGTATTGTTCTTTGGTTCATTAACCTTTGCGGCATTAACCTCATTTATCTCTGTTATTGAAGTAATTATTTCAGCGATTCAAGATAAACTCCGTTTACATCGAGCAAAAGCGACCTTTGTTGTTGGTTTACCAATGATGGTGGTATCAGTCATTTTATTTGGTACGACAACTGGCTTACCAATGCTTGATGTGTTGGATAAATTTGTAAACTACTTCGGTATTGTAGCAGTGGCATTTGTTTCATTAATTGTGATTGTAGCAAATGAAAAACTAGGCTTATTAGGCAACCACTTAAATCAAAGCTCTTCATTCAAAGTCGGTTTCCTATGGCGTTTATGCATTGTCATCACCACCGGTATTCTTGCCTTTATGTTATTGAGTGAAGGTGCGAAGGTATTTACAGAAGGTTATGAGGGTTATCCAAGTTGGTTCGTAAATACCTTTGGTTGGGGTATGGCAATTTTGCTTGTAGTCGTTTCGTTCATTCTTTCTCGTTTAAAATGGAAAAATGAAGACAACTTCAAGCTTGAAGAAAAAGGAGAATAAAGATGACAAGTATTGCAATTACAATGATGATTGTGGCGCTTTTAGTGATTTGGGGCGGCTTGATCTTTTCCTTAATCAGACTTCCAAAAGAAGAAAAATAAGGTCAAAATTGACCGCACTTTGATATAAGTAGGGCGTGCTGAGCACGCCCTTTTTTGTTATTTCGATAAATCGATTTGATATACCGCAAAGCCAACTTCGTCAGTGCCGACTTTCTTCATTGGGTATTGCGCATTGTCTTGAATAAATTTCGCGGCTTGTTCGCTTGGCGAGGTTTCAAAACGCACGTCTAATTTATCGTTACCTTTAATTGCTGCAAAACGCCAGTTTTTATCCGCACTTGGGTTTACATGGCCATTTTTTTCGCTTTCTGCTTTGATATAATCCGCAAGAATTTGGCGGTTTTCATCAGGAGAAGCGTAAACAATGTGCGCATCGCCTGTGCCTGGGAATTTATTACCGTAAGCACGATAGTTGTTAGTTGCAATTAAGAATTCTGCTTTTGGATCAACCGGTTTACCTTGGTAAGTTAAATTCACCACGCGGTGTGAGTTCGGGTTAATCAATTTACATTCGCCGTCATAACGCGGTGGTTGAGTTAGGTCGAATTCATAATTTACGCCGTCAATCACATCGTAGTTATAAGTACGGAAACCGTCCCAATCAAGTAAAGATTGTGGTTTGTCACTTGTTGGATCGATTTGTTTAAACATCCCTGCGCTACATTCTAACCATTCTTTCAATTCTTCACCTGTTGCTTTGACAACAACTAAGGTATTTGGATAGAGGTATAAATCTGCTGCATTACGGAAGGTTAATTCACCTTTGTTAACTTCAGTATAGCCAGTAGGGTCATTTTTACGTCCGCCGGCTTTAAATGGTGCGCCCGCACTTAAAATTGGTAAGCCCGCCATTGCCGCAACACTTGGTGCTACCTTTTCCACATAAGCTTTTTGTGCTTGGTTCACAATTTGAATGGTTGGGTCATCTTGCACTAGGGCTAAGTAGCTATACATGTTATCGGTCGCTTTACCGATTGGCTGTGCCACGAATTCACGGGTGGCTTCATGCACAGGTTTTAAAAGTGCGGTCAATTCTGCATCACTTTCTGTGGTCGCTTTTTTGTTTTCTGCATCGTAAATTGGACGAAGAGCCGCTTTACCATCAGCCACTAACCATTTGCCGTTGTGTTGAGCAAGGGTTAAGTCAATCACACTGATGTTGTTTGCCCAGTAACCTGCCATACTTTCAGGCACGCCTTTCACAGTACCTTTAGCAATATCCGCATTGGGTGATTTGGCGAACTCTTTATTCGGGAATAAACGGTGAGAATGACCGAATACAATCGCATCAATGTGTGGTACATCAGCAAGGTAGAATGCTGAGTTTTCTGCACCTTCTTGATATGGTTCGTCAGATGGCCCAGTGTGTGCAAGTGCCACAATAATATCGGCACCTTTTTGTTTCATTTCTGGCACATATTTTTGTGCGGTTTTCACGATATCGCGCGTTTCAACTTTGCCTTGTAAATTTGCTTTATCCCACACCATAATTTGTGGTGGCACAAAACCGATATAACCAATGTTTAGTTTGTGCGTTTTACTTTGGCTATCCACCACTTCTTTCGTTTGAATTACATAAGGTGTGAAATAGGGCTCTTCAGTGCCTACTTTCACTACGTTGGCATTGATGATAGGAAATTTAGCTTGTTTAATCGCATCCGCTAAATAATCTAAGCCATAGTTAAACTCGTGGTTACCTAATGTGCCCACTTCATAGTGCATTGCATTTAAGCAATCTACGGCTGGGTTTGGTTTGCCTTCTTTATAACCTTTAGCCGCTTGATAGTCAGCGATTGGGTTACCTTGGATTAAGTCACCGTTATCAACTAAAACGCTGTTTTTTACCTCTTGACGAGCTTGACGAATCAAGCTTGCAGCACGGGTAAAACCGAATTTCTCAGTCGGTGCATCTTTGTAGTAATCGAAGTCAGTCAAAAAACTGTGAATATCGGTTGTTGCCACAATACGTAAATCGACTTGTGTGTTGCTTTTTGCAAAAGCAAAACGACTCGCACTTAACGCTAAAATGCTACTTGCGCTAAGTTGTATGAAATTTCTTCTGTTGATCATATGCACTCCTGTTGTGTGAGAATCGATGGGATTGTAAATCTCTTTTATATATAAAGAAAGCGCAATATAAAGTTCTGGAATAAAGTGTGATGAGCATCACAAAATAAAGGATTGAATTCGGTTGCAAAACTTCACGTTTGGGACAAAAATAGGCTATCCAATCCGCTAAAAATTAAGTCATTCACAGTAAGGTAGCCTGCATTTATTGATGGCATCCGATAAGGAGATCGCTATGGCTTTTAATCTTAAAAATAGACACCTATTGAGTCTTGTTCATCATTCAGAACGAGAAATTAATTACTTGTTAGATTTATCACGTGATTTGAAATGTGCTAAATATGCAGGAACAGAGCTGCAACAACTTAAAGGTAAAAATATCGCACTGATTTTTGAAAAGACCTCAACGCGAACCCGTTGTGCTTTTGAAGTAGCGGCTCATGATCAAGGTGCACAAGTGACTTACATTGATCCAAATTCATCTCAGATTGGGCATAAAGAAAGTATGAAAGACACTGCGAGAGTCCTTGGGCGAATGTATGATGCGATTGAGTATCGAGGCTTTAAACAAAGTACTGTTCAAGAACTTGCGGATTATGCAGGTGTGCCTGTGTTTAATGGTTTAACGGATGAATTTCATCCAACACAAATGCTTGCGGATGTTCTTACGATGATTGAACATTGTGACAAGCCACTTCGTCAAATTAGTTATGTGTATATTGGTGATGCGCGTAATAACATGGGGAATTCTCTTTTATTGATTGGGTCTAAACTTGGGATGGATGTGCGTATTTGCGGCCCTAAAGCCTTATTGCCAGAAGCCGGTTTTGTTGAAATGTGTGAAGGTTTTGCTAAAGAAAGTGGTGCGCAGATTACTGTCACTGAAGATATCGACACAGCCGTAAGAGGTGTTGATTTTGTGCATACCGATGTTTGGGTTTCAATGGGCGAACCATTAGACGCTTGGGCAGAGCGCATTAAGTTATTGCTTCCTTATCAAGTCACGCCAGAACTCATGAAGCGTACGGGTAATCCAAAAGTAAAATTCATGCATTGTTTACCTGCATTCCATAACAGTGAAACCCAAATGGGTCGTCAAATTGCAGAAAAATATCCTGAATTAGCAAATGGTATTGAAGTCACAGAAGATGTTTTTGAGTCTCCGATGAATATTGCATTTGAACAAGCTGAAAACCGTATGCATACCATTAAGGCGGTAATGGTGGCAAGTTTAGCTTAGGAAAGCTCTCGTTAAATTGATAACGTTATTCATCATCTAATTTTAATAATAATTTATTTCCGTAGTTTTTGTGGTTTTATTTTATATGAAATTTAAATTTATTTTTTGATAACGATCACATTTTTTGAAAAATATTATTGACATAATCTTTGCATGAGAAGAGAATATACCTAACAAAGGTTAGTTTAGATAAAAAGAGGGATTTTTTCTATGCTACTGCGTACATATATACACAGATACGTCCATACGAAAGTATTGAGACTTTTACGGTTTAATCCGATAAAAGGTCGCTCTTTGATGGCTCATATCCGTCGTACACGCCATATTATGATGCCGTCTCATCGCTCTTGCTTTTCATACTCAGTATTCGCTTCTCAAAACAAACCATCCAATACGACTCTCTAAACAGAGTTTTTCTCTCTGTTTAGAGAGTCTCCACAGATTAATTTCTGAATATTTTTGTGTTGCCTAAAATAGGCAAAAAATATTTTTTCGAAATTAACTTAATCTTATTTAATTTAAAATAAAAAATTATTACTTTAGTTTTTTTATAAAAAACTAGAGAAGGTTTTTTTATTCTAAATAAATCTATTGTGTTATTAAAATTAATAACGCAGGGTAGCTTTACGTCAAAAAATAAATAAAAGGAGTTTATTATGCCAAACTTAAAAATTGCATATAGTCCAAAAGTTGAACAATATTTCTCTACACATAGAGAATTAGTTGAAATTACCAAAACAGACTTTACTGATGTTTCCGCTATTGTGTTGACTTCAGGAGATGTCGGTGACTACCTTGAACGTATTCAGGCAACGAACTTTGGTATTCCAGTATTTGTTGTTCAAACTGAAGAAGAACAAGTTGATCCGAAATTCTATGATGCTATTTATCATATTCAAGATTTAAATGGTTATGATATTAAGCTTTATAGTCGTCAAATCGAAACTGCAGCAAAACTTTATGAAGAAAAAATGTTACCGCCATTCTTCAAAATGTTAAGTGAATATGTGGAAATGGGTAATATTGCTTTTGACTGTCCAGGACATCAAGGTGGTCAATACTATCGTAAACATCCAGCAGGTCGTTTCCTTTATGACTTCTACGGTGAAAATATTTTCCGTTCAGATATTTGTAATGCTGACGTGAAATTAGGTGACTTGTTAATTCACGAAGGGGCAGCTTGTGATGCACAAAAATACGCAGCTCAAGTATTCAATGCGGATAAAACTTACTTCGTATTAAATGGTACTTCTTCTTCAAACAAAGTTGCGTTAAATGCTGTACTTGCTCCGGGCGATTTAGTGTTATTTGACCGTAATAACCATAAATCAAATCACCATGGTGCATTAATTCAAGCAGGTGCAACCCCAATTTACTTAGAAACAGCACGTAATCCATTTGGTTTCATTGGTGGTATTGATAGTCACTGCTTCGAAGAAGATTATTTGAAATCATTAATTAAAGAAGTCGCACCTGAAAAATTAAATCAAAAACGTCCATTCCGTTTAGCGGTTATCCAATTAGGTACTTATGACGGTACAATTTATAACGCACGTCAAGTGGTAGATAAAATTGGTCATCTTTGTGACTACATCTTATTCGACTCTGCATGGGTAGGTTATGAACAATTCATTCCAATGATGAAAGACTGCTCGCCATTATTGCTTGAATTAAATGAAAATGACCCTGGTATTTTAGTGACTCAATCTGTTCATAAACAACAAGCAGGTTTCTCACAAACTTCACAAATTCACAAAAAAGATAAACACATTAAAGGTCAAGATCGTTATGTAAACCACAAACGTTTCAATAATGCCTTTATGTTACATGCATCAACCAGTCCATTCTATCCATTATTTGCGGCATTAGATGTGAATGCGAAAATTCAAGGTAGTGAAGCGGGTCGTCGTTTATGGCATGAATGTGTGAAAGTGGGTATCGAAGCACGTAAATTAGTATTAAATCACTGTGAATTAATTCGTCCATTTATTCCAACCACAATTAAAGGTAAAAAATGGCAAGATTATGACACAGAAGAAATTGCAACTAATCTCGAATTCTTCAAATTCCACCCAACAGATACATGGCATAAATTTGAAGGCTATGCTGATGAACAATACTTCGTTGACCCATGTAAATTCTTGCTTACCACGCCAGGTATTAGCTTAGAAACCGGTGAATATGAAAAATTTGGTGTACCAGCAACTATTCTTGCTAACTACTTACGTGAAAACGGTATTATTCCGGAAAAATGTGACTTGAACTCAATTTTATTCTTGCTCACTCCGGCAGAAACCCTCACAAAAATGCAAACTTTGGTTGCTCAAATCGCCTTGTTTGAAAAACACATTAAACAAGACTCTTTATTAAAAGATGTATTGCCAACTGTGTATAAAAACAATGAAGACCGTTACAAAGGCTACACCATCCGTCAATTATGCCAAGAAATGCATGACCTTTATGTAAGCCGTAATGTAAAACAACTTCAAAAAGACCTATTCCGCAAAGCAACATTACCGGAATATGCGTTAAATCCACACGATGCGAATATTGAATTCGTTCGTAACAAAGTTGAACTTGTTCCATTAACAGACATTGTTGGTCGTGTGGCCGCGGAAGGTGCGTTACCTTATCCTCCGGGTGTGTTATGTGTGGTGCCAGGAGAAAGATGGAGTCCAACTGCACAAAAATACTTCCTTGCGTTAGAAGAGGGCATCAACACATTACCTGGCTTCGCACCTGAAATCCAAGGGGTTTACTTACAAAAAGATCCTGATGGACGTACTCGTGCATATGGCTATGTTTTAACTGACTATTAATAAAGTGAGGTTATGAAGGTTTTCCTCATCACCCTCTCAGCACAAACAAAAAAGTGCGGTTAAAAACATCTGATTTTTTGACCGCACTTGTAGGAGTATAAATTATGAGTGCTAAAAGTAATAAAATTGGTGTAGTACAACTCACCATTCTTACCATGGTTAATATGATGGGTTCCGGTATCATTATGTTACCGACCAAATTAGCCGAAATTGGGACTATTTCCATCGTTTCTTGGCTTGTAACAGCTGTAGGTTCAACAGCTTTAGCTTACGCATTCGCCCAATGTGGTATGTTCAGTAAAAAATCTGGTGGTATGGGCGGTTATGCGGAATACTCTTTCGGCAAAGCCGGTAACTTCATGGCAAACTACACTTACGGTGTGTCGTTAGTTATTGCGAATACAGCAATCGCGATTTCTGCTGTGGGTTATGGCTCAGAGTTCCTTGGTGCAACCCTTTCTCCACTTTCTATCGCATTATGGACAATCTTCACTCTTTGGCTTGCAACCGTTCTTAACTTTGGTGGTGCAAGAATCACTGGTAATATCAGTTCATTCACCATTTGGGGGGTAATTATTCCTGTGGTCGGTATTTCAATCATTGGTTGGAAATGGTTTGATGGTACAATGTATGTAAATTCTTGGAACCCACACAATGTACCTACTTTTGAAGCGATCGGTGTATCTATTTCAATGACATTATGGGCGTTCTTAGGATTAGAATCAGCTTGTGCAAACGCAGATGCTGTTGAAAATCCAGAGAAAAACGTGCCAATCGCAGTACTTGGTGGTACTTTAGGCGCAGCGGTAATTTATATCGTTTCAACTAACGTGATCGCAGGTATTGTACCTAACCTTGAACTCGCTAACTCAACAGCACCATTTGGTTTAGCCTTTGCTCATATGTTTAATGAAACAATCGGTAAAGTCATCATGGGCTTAATGGTGATGTCTTGCTTTGGTTCATTATTAGGCTGGCAGTTCACAATTGCCCAAGTATTTAAATCTTCAGCAGAAGAAGGTTATTTCCCAGCATTCTTCAAAAAAGTTACCAGTAAAGATGCACCAATCGTTGGTATGGTAACCATCACTGCGTTACAAACATTACTATCATTAATGACAATCAGCCCATCATTAAATAAACAATTCAATGTGTTAGTGGACTTAGCAGTGGTCACAAACGTCATTCCATACTTGCTCTCAATGGCTGCTCTTGCAGTGTTATTGAAAGCGGAAAATGTTGCGCCACAAAAATATAAAACAACCGTTTTTGTTGCCTTTATTGGTTCTCTCTATAGTATCTATGCACTTTATGCAGCGGGTGAACAAGCGATGTTATATGGTTCAATTGTGACCTTTATTGGTTGGACATTGTATGGCTTTGTTTCTTACAAATTTGATCTTAAAAAATCACAAGCTAATTAAAAAAGAAAAGCCTACATTTTCATGTAGGCCTTTCAAGTGGTAGGTTGCAATAAGCTAAGTACAAAAGAGCGGTTGAAAATTTAATTGTTTTCAACCGTTCTTTTTATTTAGGACAATACTCTCAACAATACAGGCTGAAATTCCGTTTGTTGACCGAGTTTTCGGGTGTAACGTTTAACCATGACAAAGGAAAGTGCGGTCAAAATAAAGATTAAAATCGCACGGATGATCTCATTTTCACTGATATAACTTGAAAGCAATGTTGCAACTAATAGAGTGAAAAGTGGCACGATATACATTAATAGTGCGGAGAAAAGCATAGATTTTTCTTCTAGACCGATCTCCACCATTTGACCTGTGCGCAGTGGCGTGATGGTTTCGAGCGTAAAGATATGCTCGCCTCGTTTTCCATTGAGTTCAGAAAGGGAGGCTGTCCCACAGGCTTCTCTAGCCGAACAAGCGCCACAGGCACTCTGGGACTGACATTTTACTTTAGCAAGACCGGTTTCCGCATCATAGCTCATCACAACGGCACTTTCTTTTAGCATTGTGCTTCTCCCATATAAATATCAAAGCGGTGGTTTTTGGTTTCACGACTGACATGGGGCGCTTTTTGCGCTAAAAACTCCGCATAATCAGGACGTTTTACCACCACGCGTTTACGGGCTAATTGTAACGCAGGTGTCAAGAGCTCATCGGCATCCAAATCGGCGCCAACTAAATGTTGGAATACACGCATTTCTTTTTTAACTAGGGCGGATTTTTGCTTGTGTGGATACATTGGATCCAAATACACCACATCGGCACCCTCGGTTTGTGGGTTGAGTTCGGCAATATGATGAACATCTAGCAATTGCATATTTTGTTGCATCATTTCACCTATTTCTGCATCCTGATAGGCGCGGTTGAGGCCATCCTGTAATAGCAAATACACCACGGGATGGCGTTCCACTAAACGCACTTGGCAACCGATAGAAGCTAAAACAAAGGCATCTCGACCAAGTCCGGCCGTGGCATCAATCACGGAAGGCAATTCTGAGCCCTTAATGCCTACAGCTTTGGCAACAGCTTCGCCACGTCCACCACCGAATTTACGACGATGGGCCATTGCACCGGCTACGAAATCCACAAACACATCGCCCAATTTAGGCTCATCCAGTTTACGCAAGGCAAGATGGGTTTCAGTTTGTACCAATGCAAGCGGACTTTCAGTACAATGCTCGATACCAAGAGGGGAACAAAGTGCGGTCCATTCTGACAATGTTCCCGCTTCGGCGAGAAGTTGAATTTTTATTTTCTCACCAGCCATACACCACTTTCCATGTGATCTGTATAAGGGAATTGATCAAACAGCGCCGCTTTTTCAATGCGGTGGGTTTGGCTTAGGGTTTGCAAATTCTCACAAAGGGTATGTGGATTGCAGGAAATATACAAAATACGATCGTAATTCTGCACCAGTTTTACCGTGTCAGGGTCAAGCCCTGCTCGTGGTGGATCAACAAAAATTGTATTGCATTGATAGGCTTTTAAATCAATGCCTTTTAAGCGATTAAATTCACGTACGCCATTCATTGCTTGGGTAAATTCTTCTGCCGACATACGGATAATTTGCAAATTATCTATACCATTTTCCGCAATATTAAATTGTGCGGCCGCAACGGATGGCTTGGCAATTTCGGTAGCAAGCACTTTGCGGAAGTTCTGTGCAAGGGCGATGGAAAAATTGCCATTTCCACAATACAGCTCCAATAAATCCCCTTGCGAACCTTGAGTGCAATCAATCGCCCATTCCAACATCTTGCAATTTATGACTGCATTTGGCTGAGTGAAGCTGTTTTCTACTTGGCGATAAATATAATTACGCCCTTTCACCGGTAACACTTCATCGACAAAATCCTGCTCTAAACAGATTTTTTGTTTACTCGCACGACCAATTAGCTGCACATCAAAGCCAAGTTGTTGTAATTCACATTTTAGGTTTGCTGCAGCGCTTTGCCATTCTTCCGTGAGTTGCTTGTGGTAAAGCAGGCTTACAATAATTTTATTGCTGAGCGTGCTCAAATAATCAATTTGAAACAGTTTTTCATGCAATACTTCCTGCGTTTTTAACAACGGCAGTAAAGCTTTCATCATGCGATTGAGCAGTTCACTGGCAATCGGGAATTCATCCACTCGATAGCGCTGCAAGGTACTTTGATCAAACATGATGTGATAAAAATCGCCTTTATCATGCCAAATACGAAATTCTGCACGCATCCGATAATGGCTAGTCGGCGAATCAAACACAGCGATTGTTGGGGCGTTAAAGGGCTGCAAAAGTGCGGTCAGTTTTTCAGTCTTTTTTTGCAGGAGTTCGGTATATTGGGAAATGGGTAGTTGCATTGATGTTTACGTTTGAATGATAAATATCCCACAGCCCTTGGCAAGCATGGGGGTTGAGTAAAAAAAGTAAAAGGCAAGCTTCTGCCTGCCTTTTAAAATGTATTATTCGCCAGAATAATCTTCGCCGCCAGAAGCCGCTTCGCTCACATCACCTGATAAGGTGTAAACACGTTTTGTTGTGTTAATGCGAGTACGATATTTATTCCACGTTTTTTCGAAGAAAGTTTCCGGTGCACGTTCACCACGGCAAAATGCAACAAATTCTTTTTCTTCTTTTGTCGCTGGCTTGCGCTCGCCTGAATCTAATGCTTTAAACGCTTGACCATATTGCTCTAATACTTGGGATTCTTTGATTGTATAATCACCGTGACGGGAAAATCCGCGTGGGTAGTTTTTGTCGTCAAAAAAACGACGAGTAACACTGAAACTAGCAGCCATAATCATCTCTCTTCTTTATATTTAAAAACGGCAGGCATTAAACCAATTTTTTTTTATTTTTGCAATAAACCTTTCACGGTTTCTACATAATCTTTGACGAAATCATCGTAATTTAAGCCTTCAGGGTTTACACGATATTTGCCATTGACATAGAAATCAGGTACGCCATGTACTTTAAACTGCTCAGCCGCATTCACTTGTTTATTCACTAAACCGTTTACAGCAAAGCTGTTGATGTTGTTATCAAATTGTTCAGCAGTCACACCGTTATCAATGAAGATTTTACGAATATCGTCCATTGAGCTTAATTTATCTTGCTGTGCGGCTTCAAATAAAGGCGCTTTCACCTTGCTTTCTGCGCCAAGTGCCATCGCTAATGCCCATGCACGAGTAAGGTTTTCAGATTGACGACCTAAGAAGTTGACGTGATATTGTTTAAATTCAGTGCCTTTTGGTAAGCTTTCTGCAACTTGTTTTGGAATGTGGTACTCCATTTCAAAGGCATAGCAATGTGGGCAGTAAAAAGAGAAAAATTCAATCACTTCAGGTTGTGCAGAAGCGGTTTGGCTCACTTGAACGTATTGTTTGTCTTCTTCTAGATTAGCTGCAAATGCGTTAAATGAAAATAAAGCACCGAGTAAAAATAAAACTTTTTTCATTTGTTTTCCTTATTTAATAATTCCGCGCGCTTTCAACAGTGCGGTTTTAAAATCTTCTTCATAATCTTTTTTGATGCCTGGAATTGGCTCAAGTTTATCTGTGCCGTGCATTTTTAAATGATAAATAATCACTTCATCAGATAATTCTGCCACGGCTTTATCAAAACCTGCTTCATCAGCAATTTTTTGCAGAATTTGTAACAAGCTCAGATCTGGGTCTTTAGACCAATAAGGTTGTAAAAGTTCCAATACTTCATTTAAACGCTTACATTTCATTGCTATTTCCTTTTAAATGGAGAAAAATAAGGCTAGATCATACTTCAAATAAGGCAATAAGAAAATATGGAATACATAATAAGTGCGGTTATTTTAGCGGGTGGAAAAGCACGGAGAATGAATGGGGCGGATAAAGGCTTGCAGCTTTTAAAAAATAAACCATTAATTAGCCATGTAATTGAGCGCTTACAACCTCAAGTAGTTGATATTTCAATTAATGCTAATCGTCACCATACGGAATATGCACAATGGGGTTTTCCTGTATTTTCAGATGAATTGCCAGATTTTCAGGGGCCATTGAGCGGTATACTGACATCGCTCGAACAAGCTAAAACAGATTTTGTACTTTTTGTGCCCTGCGATAGCCCATATTTTCCACAAAACTTATTAGAAAAACTAAAAAGTGCGGTTAAAAATGACCGCACTTTAATAGCTTATGCAAAAGATAAAGAGCGTGAACACCCGACATTTTGTTTGATGTCCGTTCAGCTTAAAGAGAAATTACGTGCTTATTTAAACGAGGGCGAACGCCGCTTATTACAATTTATGAACAAAAATGGCGCGGTTGCTGTCCAATTTGACGAACAAGAAGGACGATTTGTAAATTTTAATACCTTAGAAGATTTACAATAAATTATTTGTTAAACCTTGAATTTTGCAAAAAATTCTCCATTATTGCAGTGTTTACTTTCTATTTTATTGAGGAACTTTATTATGATGCGAATCCTTTTATTTTTAGC
>JAWHBY010000018.1:0-26727 GCA_032568935.1 Parahaemophilus parainfluenzae | reverse complement strand
GCCTCCTAAGAAAGACACACCAATAATTGTACCAATTAATAATCCAGCCACTAAAACAGGTTGTTCCCCCATTAATGGCACACCTTTGCCTGCCAGCCACGCCACTAATGCCCCAACTAAAATAGAGATGCCCATTTTCCAGTTTAAAAACGAACTAAGATCGGGAAGTTGGATTTTCCCCGACACTAACGGTGCAAGCACACCAATTGTTAAAATGACGATCCCAATTTTTATCCCATATTGTTCGAGTATGGGAATGTATTTGGATAATAAGGTTTGCTGCATGATTAATAGCACTGCAGCGGAGATGGTGATTGCGCTATTTTGACTCATTAATCCCAAAACGATTAAGAAAACCAATAATAACGCTATCATATTGAATTGTAATGACATAATACCTCTAAAGTGCAGTCAAAACACAGACTATTTTACATGTAAAGTTTTTGTAAATTATACCAATTTCTCGCTTTTCTGTGTTTTTTATTTATCCAAAAAAGGCTAGAATATAAGTCAACTTTCTTCTCATACTCCCTGTTTTTACTAAGGTTTTTGCCCTATGTCGAATGTTGTCAGCCCTGAATTGATTAAAACCGTTGTTCTACTTGCTACCAGTGTGACCATCGTGCCGCTTTTTAAGCGCATTGGCTTAGGTAGCGTATTAGGTTATTTAGTAGCGGGCTGTTTAATTGGTCCTTCAGTGTTTGGTGTGGTAGAAGATGCTGAATCAGTTCTCCATATGGCGGAACTGGGCGTGGTGATGTTCTTATTCATTATCGGTTTGGAAATGCACCCCGAACGTTTATGGGCGATGAGAAAAGCAATTTTCGGGCGAGGTTTTCTACAAGTAGGGTTATGTGGCGCACTACTCACCTTTGCCGGTATCTATATCTTAAATCTTCCTAAAGAAGTGGCGTTTATTGCAGGCATGGGCTTTACCCTTTCTTCCACAGCCATTGTGATGCAAGTATTAGAAGAACGCTGTATTACAAACACCCCCAAAGGTCAACGTGTTATTTCTACCTTAATTTTTGAAGATTTATCCATTGTGCCATTATTGGCATCCATCGCCTTTTTAACGCCCGAAACAACGCATATTGAACACCAAACTAACTGGACATCCATTGCCGTTGCGCTAGGTGCCGTTGTGGGGTTAGTCGTTGCGGGTAAATGGTTAATGAATCCAATTTTCCGTTTAATTTCCAAAGCCCATATTCGCGAAATGATGACAGCAGCCGCGTTGCTTGTAGTCTTAGGCGCGGCATTAGCCATGGAAGCAAGTGGCCTTTCAATGGCGATGGGCGCCTTTGTTGCTGGCGTAATGCTTTCAGAATCTGCATTCCGTCACCAATTAGAAGCCGATATTGAACCTTTCCGTGGTCTATTGCTTGGTCTCTTCTTCATGGGCGTGGGAATGTCACTTGATTTAACCTTGGTATTCCATAATGCACTTTGGTTATTAAGCATAGTATGTCTTTATATCATTGGCAAAGCCTTAGCCGTTTATACCGTCGCACGAATTACAAAACTTGACCGAAAAGAATCAGTTGGACGAATGACTATCATGGCGCACGGTGGTGAATTTGCATTCGTACTCTTCTCAGCTGCGACCACTGCAGGCGTGATGACAAAAGATCAAAATGCAACCTTTACCGCTGCAGTGATTATCTCGATGTTATTCTCCCCATTGATAGGTTTATTAATGCGTAAAATCAACCAACACAAATCAGCAAATCAAGAGGAAAAAATCGATACTAGCGATCTCGATCCAATTGTGGATTTAGAAGATAGCGTGCTCGTAATTGGTTTTGGTCGTTTCAGCCAAATCGTATGTCAATCACTTCTTGTTCGTGGCATTAACGTATCGGTGATTGACCGTAACATCGAAAATATTCGTGCGGCAGCTAAATTTGGTTTTAAAGTTTATTACGGTGATGGTATTCGCCTTGATGTATTACGTGCTGCAGGTATCGAAAAAGCCAAATGTGTCGTCATTGGGATTAATGATACTCAACGTATTGAAAGCATTGTTCAGAATCTAAAAGATGCTTATCCGAAACTCCCTATTTTGGCACGAACTTATGACCGTAAAACAACTGTGAGTCTCATTAAGCATGATGTAGACTTTATTGTGCGTGAAACTTTTGAGTCAGCTCTGGCACTTAGTCACGCAACCTTAATGCAACTGGGTGTTAATAAAATTGAAGCGGATGAAGTCATTGCAGAAGTTCGTTACTTAGACCAGGAAAGGTTGAATGAAGAAGTTTTACATGGTTTTTCAACAGACATCATCCGAAAATATTGGATGCCCAAACCCTTCATAAAACCACATTCTGATGCCGAAGCATTAAATGAAGAAACAGCTGAAATTTTAGAAAAAGAAGATGATACTAATGATGATGAAACGGCGATTGAAACCCTTCTTCACGATGATTCAGAAACCGAAAAACAAAAAGAAGTTGAATAACAAAAAGCCCGATCACTATCGGGCTTTTTTATTAGGCTTTCATGGTCACAATCCAGCAATTATGGATTTGTTTGTTACGTTCAAAATCAAGCGGTAATGTTTTCGCTGAAATTTCGACCGCACTTAGTCCCAGCTCATCTAACGTCTCAAAATCCATTTTAAAACCACGTTTATTATTTGAGAACACGATGGTGCCGTTAGGACGTAAAATACGTTTGAGATTACGCATTAATTTGATGTGATCACGTTGAACATCCCAGCTGTCTTCCATACGTTTAGAATTCGAGAATGTTGGCGGATCCACGAAAATCAGATCAAACTGACGATCGCATTTTTCTAACCATTGTAAGCAATCAGCTTGGATGAGTTTGTGCTGTTTGCCTTCGATATCATTTAAAATCAGGTTTTGCTCTGCCCAGTTTAAATAGGTGTTAGACATATCCACGGTCGTTGTTGATTTTGCCCCACCTAATGCTGCATGCACTGTTGCAGAACCGGTATAAGCGAAAAGATTGAGGAAATCTTTACCTTTTGCCATTTCACCAAGCATTTTACGGGTTAAACGATGATCTAAGAATAATCCTGTATCCAAGTAATCTGTTAGATTCACCCAAAGCTGTGCGCCGTATTCATTTACATAGAAATATTCGCCTTTATTGGCCAATTTTTCATATTGATTGGTGCCTTTTTGTTTTTGACGGACTTTCAAAATCAGTTTATTGGTTTCAATTCCAGTGACTTGTAAGGTTGCAGTCACTGCATCCAATAAACGCTGACGCGCTTTGTTTTCATCAATATTTTTCGGTGCGGCATACTCTTGCACCACAATATGATCGCCATAACGATCCACCGCTACGTTATATTCCGGTAAATCAGCATCATATAAACGATACGCATCAAGGCCTTGCTGTTTCGCCCATTTTTCAATTTTCTTGATATTTTTCTGTAAGCGATTCGCAAAATCTACCGCTACCGTTGAAGTGCGGTCAAATTCAAGCGGATTTTCAACCGAACTTTCTTTACGCTCAGAAATTTGATAATTCTTCTGAACACAATCTAACGGACCGTTTTTCGCTTTAAATTGACGATGAGAACGCATACGCAAGCAATCAAGCAACGTAGATTCACTACTAAAAATCGACGCATTCCAACCATCAAATTCATTTTTAAGGCGTTGTCCAAAGACTGAATATAGTGCAATCAAAGCAGGAGTTGTACCTAAACGCTCACCATAAGGCGGGTTACAAATCACCGTTCCCACTTCATCTGGACTTGGATTTTTTAATGCGGCAACATCACCTTGTTTCCACTGAATTAAATGTGCCACACCTGCATTTTGTGCATTCTTTTGCGCTTTTTTCAGTACGCGATGATCGAGATCGAAGCCATAAAAATGCGGTTTTAGATTTTGATTAAAATAAGTTTCAGCTTGCTGTGCTGCTTCTGCTTTGACCTTATCCCAAGCATCTTGATTATGCCCTTTCCAGCAATCAAAGCCCCAATGTAAACGATGTAATTGCGGTGCAATTTGTGCTTCCATCTGTGCCGCTTCGATTAACAAGGTGCCCGAACCACACATTGGATCCACTAAAGGTGTCCCTTTTTTCCAACCTGAACGAAGCACAATCGCGGCAGCTAAGGTTTCACGTAAAGGCGCTTGGCCTGTATCTTCGCGATAACCTCGTAAATGTAATGCTTCACCACTTAAATCGAGTGAAACGACGAGCTCTTCTTTATTCAAATAAACATGAATTCGCACATCTGGATAGTCTTTATCCACATTTGGGCGCGCTTTCCCTTGACGTTCAAAATAATCCACAATGGCATCTTTCACACGCATCGCACCAAATTGAGTATGGCGAATTTCTTGGTTTGTCCCGTTGAAATCAACAAAAAATGTGGCTTTCTCATCAAAATAACTTAACCAACCTTGCCCTGTCACAATTGAATACAAGTCTAAATCACTATATACCTTGCTATTTACAATCGGTAACAAAATACGTGAAGCCAAACGTGGCCATAGTAAGCTTCGATAAAGCGTTTCATCATCAGCTTGAAAATGTACACCGCCTTGTGCAATTTTACATTCCGTTGCACCAAGCTCTGTCAGTTCGACTTTTAAGAGTTCTTCAAAACCACGGGCAGTTGTGGCAAATAATTGTTTCATGCGTTTTCTCAATAGGGAAAAATTGGGCGGATTATAGCATAGTTTTAATTAGGATTTCGCCTAAGGCGACCTACTTTTCTTTGCTTGTGCAAAGCAAAGTAGGCAAAAGAAAACACACCCCAATTAAATCGCTAATCCTCATTCTTTTTCAATTTTCTTTACAGAAATTTTCGAACTCGCTTCGCTCAAACAAGCGAAAATTTCTTAAAAATTGAAAATTATTCGGGCGATTTAGATGGGGGCAATAAAAAAACAGCCTTAAAGGCTGTTTTTAAGATAAAAGCAAATTAGATTATTTACTTAAACATTGAGCATAGCTATCAGCGGTGGCTTGAAGGAAATTCGCATAAGAATTTGGACCAAGCTGTACGTTATCGCCAATAGGATCTAAACGACCCACATTAACTTTTGTACTTTGCGCTAGCGAATCAATTACTTTTGGTGTGAATTGCGGCTCAGCAAAAAGACAATTTACATGGTGTTCTTCAATCTCTTCTTTGATATGAGCAATAGTTTTTGCACCTGGTGCAACTAATGGATTAATGGTGAAATAACCGGTTTGATTTAAACCATAAGCATCATTGAAATAGCTATAAGCATCATGGAACACAAAGAAGCCTTTATCTTTAAGTGGCGCTAATTGTGCTTTGATCTTATCGCTTTGCTCGGTCAACGTGCGGTTAAAATCGGCTAAGTTTTTCGCAATGAGTTCTTTTTTATCTGGGTGTTGTTCTGTTAATTTATCCGCGACTTTCTGTGCCACAATTTGGCTAATGGCGGGTGAATACCATAAGTGCCAATTCACGCTTAACCCATTTTCATCTACATCGTGGTGATGATGATCATGGTCATGACCATGTTCGTGTTTATGGTCATGTTTATGATCATGACTATGGCTATGTTCGTGTTCATCGCCTTCATGATAATGTTCATGATGGACTTTGCTTAAAAGCGGTTTAATTTCTGGAATATCAGAAATATTGATGACTTTTTTGCTATCAATTTGGCTAATCGGTTTTTCTAAGAAAGCGTCAATATCTTCACCAACCCAAAGCACTAAATCCGCAGATTTCACTTTTTGCACATCTGAAAGTTTTAAGCTGTAATCATGTGGAGAAGCACCTGCTGGTACTAAAACCTGTGTATCCGTCACACCGTTTGCAATAGATGATGTAATAAAACCGAGCGGTTTCACGGAGGCCAATACATCTGCATTTGCCATCATTGGAAGCGCTAAAAGTGCGGTAGAAATTGCACTCATTTTTAATACTTGTTTCATGTTTGTTTCCTTACTTTTATTGGAAATTATTCTCAAAGCTAACATAGACTACGCTTTTTTGATAAAATTGCAACATTCCAAATAAAAAAGTGAAGTGATATTTCTTCATCTTGTTAAATACTTTCATTCATAAAGAAAAAGCAACGTTTTCACGTTGCTTCATTTCTTTATTTTAATAACTTATCGATTACCCGAGAAACCGCAAAAAAGCCAAAAGTTGCGGTTATCATGGTTGCCGCACCAAAACCATTTGTACAATTCATGGTGGCTGATACTTCACAGCCCTCACCCATTTTCGGGAAAATCAGAGGCTGACTGGAAAACACCGCATCAACTGCGAACTTACGTTGTGGATTTTGGGTAAAATTAAAATCCTTACGTAAAACTGACCGCACTTTTGCCAATAATGGATCTTGGATCGTTTTGCTTAAATCATCAATTTGGATTTTCGAAGGATCAGTCTGACCACCTGCGCCACCAATGGTAATAATCTTGATTTTATTACGTTTACAATAGGCAATCATCGCCGCTTTGGTTTTCACATTATCAATGGCATCAATGACATAATCATAGCCACGATTTAAGTATTCGGCTTGATTATCCGGTGAAATGAAATCATCGATAATATTCACCACGCATTCTGGATTAATCAGCTTAACTCGTTCTGCCATCACTTCCGTTTTAAGCTTGCCAATATTGCCGCTTAATGCAGGAAGTTGACGATTAATATTGGTGACACAAATATCATCCATATCAATCATGGTGATCTGCCCAACACCGCTTCGAGCCAATGCTTCCACTACCCACGAACCTACGCCGCCAATACCAATGACGCACACATGAGCCTGACGCAAACGCGCCAAGCCTTCTGGTGTGTAAAGGCGTCCAATACCGCCAAAACGTTGTTCGTAGTTATCGACTCGAGCCATTATTGTAGTACCCAAACGCGTCCATAGTGTTTTGATAAACCCGCGATATGGCCTGCCTGATCGCCAATACCACGATATAAGTCAAAGTGGTGACCATTTACCGCACCACCCACATCAAGTGCCACCATTAAGTGTAATTTGTGTGTGCCCATCCAGTTACCCTCATTATCAATATCCGGCACTTCAACCAATAATACGGTTCCTGAAGGAATCACATTGCGATCAGAAGCAACGGCCGCCATAGGCACTAAAGGCACACCTGCAGAACCTTTCACTTCACCTGTTGGATCGTTTTTAAAGAAAACATAAGATGGATTACGTTCTAACAATTCTCGTACTCGAGATGGGTTTGCTTTCCCCCATTCACGAATTGCTTGGATAGACATTTTTTCTTTTGGAATTTCACCATCTTCTACTAACAAACGACCAACCGCTTGATATTTATAGCCATTTTGTCCCGCATAGGCTAAATAATTTAAATTGCCATCACCGTAATCAACATAGCCACTACCCTGCACGCCTAATAAGAAGTTATCCATCATTGAATCACTGTAAGCGAGTTCTAAGCCTTGTCCAGCCAATGCACCATTATAAATTTCTGCACGGCTATAACGTTTATAGCTTGGCATCGCATAAATTGGATGTTGATATTGACCTTGTGCAGTACGGCGAGCATGAATAACCGGTGAGTAATAACCTGTCATCAACACGTTTTGATAGCCATCAAAACCTTTCATAATCTGTGGGTTAATGCCGTATTGTGCTAATTCATTCACATTAGCCCCTGCAAGTACCCAGTTAGTGATTTTGCCATAATTCGCCGCAAAGCGATTTGTTAATGAATTTGAATAATCACGAACATTCGTCAACTGCGTTAAAAAATCACCTTGATTAACGACCGCACTTTTATTCTCCACGGAAGCTACGGGACTTAAAATAGCTTGTTGATAATTACGTCCACTATACTTTGCACCAAATTTTTGAGGATCATCGCCTGTCGCAGTACGCGGCAAACTAGAATTATTTTTTGAAGAGACTTTACTTGGTGCCGAGCCACATGATGCAAGCACTGAAATAGCCGCCATCACAGAGAGCATTTTTACGGCGAGATTTTGACGAAATTTCATTCTTATTTTCCTAAATTAAACTAACTAATACAAAGTTGCATACGCTATCAAAAATTCCCTTTTAGGACTAGCACTATTTCATAAAATGATTAATTAATATTCACATTGTTTATTTTCTTAACAAACGGAAAGTCAAATTCAGTTTAAATCTTGCAATAATTTTTGAAACGAGTATATTACGCGCCATCAGACGCGGGGTGGAGCAGCTTGGTAGCTCGTCGGGCTCATAACCCGAAGGCCGTCGGTTCAAATCCGGCCCCCGCAACCAAATTACAAAGCACCGAAATTTCGGTGCTTTTTTTGTATCCTAAGTGACTATTTTCTATTCTAGAACGTCGCCGTCAAGCCTAATTTAATCGTTCTCCCCGGTGCAGGCATAGATGAACGAGTCATTGGATCAAGATAATAACGATCGGTTAAATTTGTCGCAGACAATGACAGTGCAAGATTCTCATTCACTTTGTAATTCATATACGCATCAACCAAGAACACCGGCTGCCAACGTGGGTTGTTATTGCTATTGGCAAACCAACCGGCATCACGCAAGGATTTATTGCGGGTTTCTTTCACATTAGTGTGATATACCATGCGTGTGCCAACTTCTAATCGTTCATCAAAGAAGCGTACACCAAGATTTGAGGTGATACTGTATTTCGGCAAAATGGCATTTTTTAAGTAGCCGTTTTCATTACCGCCGTTTACGCATTCTGGTAAAGGTCTAAAGCTCTCAACATTAATAAATTCGGTTGATTCTCGAATTGCCGAGCTTTTATCACAGAATTTATTTTTGATGTTGTAGCTAATACCGAAATCGGCGAAGAATCTGCCTTGGTCGTAGCGGGCGGAAAATTCCACCCCTTCCAGAATGCGCTTGTCGAACTGTTTCATTTCATAGGTAATGTCGCGGTCGAAAATGTTGCGCGTGGTGTTTTTGTACCAATTTAGGCGAATATCCGCACGGCGTAAACTTGGGAAGAAACCACGTAAATCATGCACATAGCCCACTTCAATATTTTTGCTGTGTTCCGGTTTGCGTTTATAAAGTGGCGTGAGAATATCAATGGAATAGCCAATGGTATCTTCAAAAATACTTGGCATACGTTTGGTTTCATCATAGCGCACATAAATTCTGGCGTTATCACTTAAAAATGCGGTAGCACTAAAGGAAGGTGCCCAAGCGTGATCTTTGCGTTCCGCTTTTTTCATTTGTTCCCATTGCTCTTTGGTGATTGGAATTTGCTCCGGTGTGTTCTGGAATAATGTGCCAGAATAGCCTGCTTTTACATAATCCACTTCTTCGCCTGTTTTGGGGTGAATACCTTTTTTAGTAAACAATTCCTTTGGCAAAACGCCATTATTCAGCGGGAAAGTTTCAGCCGGGAAATTGCCATATTCATCACGTGTCCAATAGACTTCGGTGGGTTCATCATAAATATTGTCCATTTCCACGTCTGCGGCTTGTTCTTCGTCGGTAGGAATATGATAGCCTCTTGAATACGCAAATTCATAAAATGCATCATTCCATTTTTCATATTCATCGCTCGCAATATCCGGGCTGGGATGAGATT
This sequence comes from Parahaemophilus parainfluenzae, assembly GCA_032568935.1. Classification (GTDB taxonomy): domain Bacteria; phylum Pseudomonadota; class Gammaproteobacteria; order Enterobacterales; family Pasteurellaceae; genus Haemophilus_D; species Haemophilus_D parainfluenzae_AE. The sequence continues at coordinate 17,193 of JAWHBY010000018.1, read as the reverse complement.
GGCTATATTCTTCACGTAATTTATCGCCAAGTTCCCTATTCGCTTTATATTGTTTGTATAAAGCAACTACGTTGGGATCCATTTCTTTCTTTAAAACGGAATAACTGAAAGACATTCTACCCGGGGTGTATGCGTCTTCTCGATTAACGTTCGCAATTTTTTCCTGTAAGCCGCGATCTTTGGATTTATAGTGGGTATATTTCATTCCAGCGGTCAGCAATAACCAATCTGTCGGCGTGTATTCAAATTTAAAGCCGGCATTAAACTCATTCCGTTTTCCTTTTCGATTACCGGAGCGGGCGTCATTAGAAACACGGCAAGCTCCATGAATATCGGAGCCAATACAGTAATTATAGATACTCGGATCGCCCGATTCCGAGGAATAGGTTTTAAAGGCAGAAAGATTATATTTATCCCATAATTGATAAACGTTCGTGCTATCTAAGGTTTCGCGGCGATAATTTGCCATCACACTTAAGCGCAGTTTCGGTGTCAGTTCCATCGCATTGCTAAAGGTAATCCCCATGTGATTATCACGGGCATATTGTACTTGGGCGGGTTGTGTATTAAAGATGCCATCTACATTTTTAAACATTGGATTTTTCATATAGTTATCCACCAATTCTTTCTGAATGGCAACTAAACGGTTACGAATTTTTAATGTAGTTGCTTCGTCTATATCTGGCGTACCATAATAGTCAAGTAAATCACCAAATTCACGACGAGCTAGCTCAAAAGTTTCAACACTTGATAAATTGCTTACGTTCCAATCACTAAATAAAACGTCGCCCGGCGAACCGCCTGATGTATTGGTCGCCGTATCATTTTTTACTGCCCAGACACCCACTTTTAAATCAAGCCATTTGTTATCGGGCGGGTTATAAGAAAACTCAACATTACCTGTTTTTTGTTTTACATCTGCTAGTGGCCATTGTGTGACGGTATTATGCGCAGAATAGTTATAGCCAAGTCGGGAGGGCATTATGTCACCATAATTTATTCGCGTGTCTCGGAAGTTCGCAGAAAGTGAAGCATATTTATTAAAGTGGAGTTTACCCTTTAATAACCAAGATTGGCTTTCATAAGATGTATTTGGTACTTCTTCACCCGGTTTATAAATTCGAGCAATGAGTGGAATATAAGGATCATCGGAGTTTTTATCTAAATTAAGCGGGCCGGTTGTTCCTTCACCGTATTTTTTCCCTCCCCGTTTACCAGCAAAATAATTGCCTTTGTTACGATAAGCATACGCCCCTAAGACTTCATAACTATCGTCTTTTGCGGCTAATGCCAAACGTACGGCATTGTCGTGTAAAGGCTTGTTTCTGCCTTTAGCGCGTGGTTCAACGCGATCATCAAATCGAAAAATAGATGCCCATTCGCCTAATTCTGCACGCCCATCAGATGCAACCAACCGATAATCCTGCCCGATTGGTATGCCCTGATAAGGGCGCGCTTTAATGGAATTGTTGGCGGTTTCGGTTTTTAGCTCAATGCCCCATTTCTTGCCGGGTTTGATGATGTCGTCGGGGTTGAGCGTCGACATACGAATCGTACCTGCCGCGCCGGAGCGTAAAGAGCGATCTAAATTTGGGCCTTTTTCCACATTCACTTCACTCACTAAAAATGGATCAAGATAGTTACGATTGCTTACTCCAGAATAACCACGCCAAATGGTAATTGCCTGTTCAGTATCATCAACTAATACAGGAATCCGCCCTTGTCCCCAAGAACTTCGAATAATAGGATCAATTGCACCGCCATTACGCGCATCGCCACTGTAGACGCCCGTAATACCACTTAATAAATCAGATACAGATTGAGAATGATAAGTTTCAATTTCTTTTTTGCTTTTATATTCAGTGACATTGTTTTTACTATAAACCTCATCTTTACCTGCTAATGTCTTACTTTCTGCCGTTGCACTAACATTAATGGTTTCCAATTGATTTATTTCTTCCGCCTGGGCCCCTAAAGGGACTATCCCCATAAAGGAAAAAAGCAATAAAGTTGCGGTAGTATAATTTTTATTTGAGTCATCCATCTCTATCCCTCTTGCAATAATAAAAATAATTATCATTATTATACATATGATAACTTTAAAAACCTATTAAATAACTCAGGTTTATATTAAAAATGAGAAGAAGATCACAATTTTAATTTTTGTAGAATACTCAAAAAAATAAAGGCACAATGTTATGAAACATTATGCCTTTATCCATCAATCTTATTAGATTTGATACTTTGTCTTATCGCCGATATCAAAGTGTAATGGCATTCGCCACTTTTGAACCGCAAGAATCAATAATAATCCACCGACAATCAACGATAAAATTCGGGCAATCCAACTACCTTCAAATACCCAAGCAAGCCAAAGTGCAGCGACAAATGCGGGTTGTAAATTTAATAGTGGTACTCTAAAACAGAAATATTCTTTAAAACATAAACTGCCAAGTGTTACCAATGCCCCCCCCAGTGCCAATTCATGCCAACCTAAAAGCGCACATAATAGTGCAAGCCATGTAGCAAATTGGAATGTTAAGCGGTAATGTTTTAAATAGATGTGGAGAGACGAAGCACAACAAGTTGCCGCAATCAACACGGCAATTTGAGCCTGTTGAGGATACCAAGTTAAAGCGAAAATACTAAATGCCGCAATAACAAAGCCTGTGCGATAAATAATGACAGTGAGTTTATCCCAAATATCCATTGGAGATTTAATATGTGGATCAGCCATGTGATTTCCTTATTTTTGATGATAAAAGTGCGGTTAAAAACACTCTCATTTCTGACCACACTTTAAACCAAGATTATTTTAATCGATCTAAAATCTTTTGATGAATGCCACCAAAACTACCATTTGACATCACAAGAATGTGATCGGTAGGTTTCGCTTCAGCCACAATCATATCGACTAATTTATCAACATTTCCTGTGTAATGTGCCGGTTGCACACATTGTCCTGCAATTTCAGCCACATCCCATGGAATATTATCTGGTTGTAGCATAAATACGGCATCGGCACGTCCAAGTGCAGGTGCAATTTCATCTTTATGCACGCCCATTTTCATGGTGTTTGAACGAGGCTCTAATACGGCAAGAATACGTACGCCACCACCTACTTTATCGCGTAACGCAGTGAGTGTTGCCAGAATGGCTTCTGGATGGTGAGCGAAGTCATCATAAACCGTAATCCCGTGGACTTCCCCCTTCACTTCTAAACGACGTTTTGCATTAATAAAACTGCCTAATGCCTGACATGCATCTTCAATTTTGACACCCGCATGGTAAGCCGCCGCAATCGCCATTAAAGCATTGTGCATATTGTGCTGTCCGACAATATTCCATTTCACTTCAGCCACTTTTTTACCGTGATGGAATACGGCAAATTCAGAACAATCATTAGTAATACGTTCCGCAAACCATTCTTTATCTTTAGCGATAAATTGCTGTTCTGACCAACAACCCATATTGAGTGTTTCTTTCACGCTTTGCTCATCTGCAAAAGAAAGAACGCGTCCTGTGGAAGGAATGGTTCTAATCATATGATGGAATTGACGCTGGATCGCGTGAAGATCATCAAAAATATCAGCATGATCGAAGCTAATGTTGTTAATGATCAAGGTTTTCGGATTGTAATGTACAAATTTAGAACGTTTATCAAAGAACGCCGTATCATATTCATCCGCTTCAATCACGAAGAACTCACGTTCCCCTAAACGAGCAGATGTACCAAAATTCCCCGCAATACCACCGATTAGGAAACCTGGTTTTAGCCCATTTTGTTCTAAAATCCAAGTCAACATCCCCGTTGTTGTGGTTTTACCATGTGTACCTGAAACCGCTAACACCCAACGATTACGCAATAAATGGTCGTGTAACCATTGCGGACCTGATGTATAAGGCAATGCATTATCCAAAACATATTCCACACAGGGATTACCTCGTTTCATGGCATTTCCGACAATCACCATATCAGGGGCAGGCTGAAGTTGAGCGACATCATAATTAGGAATAATTTCAATACCCTGCTCTTGTAAAAAAGTGCTCATTGGCGGGTAAACATTGGTATCGGAGCCCGTTACTTTATAACCCATTTGTTTGGCAATCATCGCGACACCGCCCATAAAGGTACCGCAGATGCCTAAAATATGAATATGTTTCATTGTTCTTCTCTAGTTGCTAAAAATGCTGACTATGATAAATCAACTCAAAGATTGAGTAAATAAGGGCTGTTTACATAAACAGCCCTCTTTCTTATTTGATTCGGTCAAAGCCCGCTTGAAGATCGGCTATTAATTCATCAGTGTCTTCAAATCCAATATGTACTCGAATTAATGACCCCGTTAATTTACGCTCAATACCTGGGCGAATTTTCGCAATTTCTTCTGGTTGATTGCATAAAATAAGCGACTCAAACCCACCCCAAGAATAAGCCATCGTGAACAGATCAAAGTTATCCATAAAGGCAGAAAGTTCTTCGTCACTTAAACGTTTATGTAATTCAAAAGAGAATAAACCACTTGCGCCAGTAAAGTCACGTTTAAAGTTTTTATGACCTGGACAGCTTGGTAATGCTGGATGATAAACTGCTTTAACTTGTGGTTGTTCACTTAACCATTTAGCGACTTTTAAACTACTTTCATGATGTTGTTTTAATCGCACACCTAAGGTACGAATACCACGAGCCGTTGTATAAGCGGAATCGGCATCAACCATTTGTCCCATTAGATAGGAGTGCTCGCGTAATTTATCCCAGGTACGTGTATTAGCCACAGCAGTACCAATCATAATATCAGAATGCCCCACTAGATATTTAGTCCCAGCTTGAATGGAGATATCAATATCGTGTTCTAACGCTCTGAATAGTACCCCTCCTGCCCATGTATTATCGATCATAATGATGATTTCAGGGCTCACGGCTCGAACGGCTTTAACAATCGCTGGAATATCTGGCACTTCCATTGTTAAAGAACTTGGTGACTCTAAAAATAAGACTTTGGTATTTGGTTGCACGAGTTTGGCAACATCTGTACCTATCATGGGATCATAATAGGTCGTATCAATATGCATTTTTTTCAAAATTACATTGCAAAAATCTTGTGTCGGCTCATAGGCTGCACCTGTCATTAAAACGTGATCACCCGTTTCTACAAATGATAAAATGGCATTGGTTACCGCTGCAGCACCACAAGGATAAAGATAACAGCCAGCGCCCCCTTCCATTTCACACATTAAATCTTGAAGCGCAAAATGCGTTAACGTGCCACGACGCCCGTAGAAAAGCTCTCCCTTATAACGATTTTTTGTGCAATGTTTTTTATCTGCAATAGTCTCAAATACTAAAGAAGATGCACGCTGAATCACGGGGTTTACAGCCCCTTGAGTAAAACGTTTTTTACGTCCGGCATGAACCAGTGTGGTTGATAAAGTATGATGTTCTGACATATATTTCACCTATAACTTAGACAATATTAATTAATTCAATAGATAAAAACAGCTGTTAAAATGCGGTCAATTTTTTTAGAATAGTGGCCGAGTTTTTGCGTTAGCAAAATTTTTATTAACATTTATATAGGAATTATGACTATGGTATTAGTAACTCGTCAAGCTCCAGATTTTACTTCTTCTGCAGTTTTAGGCAATGGTGAAATCGTTAACAACTTCAATTTCAAAAAACACGTTAATGGTAAAGCTGCGGTATTATTCTTCTACCCATTAGACTTTACTTTCGTTTGCCCATCTGAATTAATCGCATTCGACCACCGTTATGAAGAATTCAAAAAACGTGGTGTTGAAGTGGTTGGTGTATCTATTGACTCAGAATTCACTCACAACGCATGGCGTAATACCCCAACTGAAAACGGCGGTATCGGTGCAGTTAAATATGCATTAGCAGCTGACGTTAAACACGAAATCGCTCAAGCATACGGTATTGAGCATCCAGAAGCTGGTGTTGCATTACGTGCTTCATTCTTAATTGACAAAAACGGGGTTGTTCGTCACCAAATCGTAAACGACTTACCATTAGGTCGTAACATCGATGAAATGTTACGTATGGTAGATGCGTTACAATTCCACGAAGAACACGGTGAAGTTTGCCCAGCTCAATGGGAAAAAGGCAAAGAAGGTATGAAAGACAGCCCTGAAGGTGTTGCTAAATACTTGAAACAAAACGCTGACAAACTTTAATTTTTAAGAAAAAGCCACATTAAGTGGCTTTTTTTATTTTTGTAGATCCTTTAAAATGAACATATCTTTAACCAAAGTGCGGTTATTTTTATGAAATATAATATTCCCATTTTCCTGACGATTCTCCGAGTGATTTTAATTCCATTCTTCGTCTTGGCGTTTTATTTGCCTATCCCTTCCGCGCCTTTTATTACCACTCTTATTTTCTTTATTGCAGGTGTCACCGACTGGTTTGATGGCTATCTTGCTCGAAAATTAAAACAAACAACTCGCTTCGGTGCTTTCCTTGATCCTGTAGCTGATAAAGTGATGGTTATTACTGCCCTTGTGTTAATCGTGGAATATCAACATTCTTTCTGGATTACTATCCCCGCCATTATTATGATTTCACGTGAAATCATAATCTCCGCTTTACGTGAATGGATGGCTGAATTAGGTGAACGTAATAAAGTGGCTGTTTCATGGATGGGAAAAGTGAAAACCACCTCTCAAATGCTAGCTTTAGGTGGATTACTCTGGCGATATAACGTTTATATGGAAACCTTGGCAATCATACTACTCTACTTGGCGGCGATTTTAACTGTGTGGTCTATGCTCCAATACTTGAAAGCCGCAAAAGGCAGCTTATTAGATAATATTGAATTATAAAATTGGCTAAAATTTAAATAAAAGGTGCGGTTATTTTAATCGCACCTTTTATTTTTGAATTATTTTTAACCAATCAAAAAATTTTTTTACGAATTTTATTTGACACAATAAGATAAATCCGTAAAATACGCCCCGTTGTTTGGCAACAAGCAAGCGCGGGAATAGCTCAGTTGGTAGAGCACGACCTTGCCAAGGTCGGGGTCGCGAGTTCGAGCCTCGTTTCCCGCTCCAATTTGCCCGAGTGGTGGAATCGGTAGACACAAGGGATTTAAAATCCCTCGCCTTTCGAGGCGTGCCAGTTCAAGTCTGGCTTCGGGCACCATTTCTATATTAATCCAAAGATTTTAAAATTACTTTTAGAATCAGCCTTTTGGGTCGTTAGCTCAGTCGGTAGAGCAGCGGACTTTTAATCCGTTGGTCGAAGGTTCGAATCCTTCACGACCCACCAATTCTTTCTTAAGTGGCGATAAAATGGCGGTGAGATTTCCATTTTTTACACTTTCATTCATAAATTATTTATCTTAGTGGCGATGCCGCCAATCATTAAAAAGTGAAATTAAAATTTCTTATTAACTATCACGTAAAAGATAAAAACACTTTATAAATCAATATGCTGTAATCGCCTACAAACTTACACAGATCTCTTTTAAGTGAAAAACGCTGTAAAACCCCGTAAATTTTACAGTTAAGATCTCTATTCTTTCATTAAAACGATCTCTTTTACTTCAACCATTTACCCAATTTTTCAATCTGAAAATTAACTGAAAAAATGTAAATTTTTAACGCAAATTCGGCGGGGGAGGAAGTGGATTTTCCGTGCCTTGTGTTTTTACGTGAAAAATTTCCGTGGAATTGTTTTATATTGCTTATTACGTATATTTATTTGTTATAACAATAACTTAGATTTTCCGTGGTTGATGTCTCTGATATGTATATCGTGGAGATAAAGAAAAGCCGCAACATTGTGCGGCTTTGGTTTTATATGAATTGCGGTTGTTACTCAATAATCGGCGAAAGTTTGCCTTTGATTGTTTTTGCTTGGCTTGCCTGCTGAGTGAATGTACTTGCTTGATCTGGCGGAGGTGAACCTCTGTGCGTATGCGTTGCCAAGTTGCTTGCAACTTCGCCCAATAGTTGAATGGTATCTTCCAAAAGTCTAAATATGTTTTGCCCTTCTGACCCCATATAACTGAATGGCGCCACAAACTTATTCTTTTCGTCTGAAACACGTTGCGCTAGTCCTACAATTTTTTCTTGCAGTGTTCCACCTGTCCCTACAGTTCGATTACTTGCCGTGGTGTCATTGATACTGCCCAACACGCTAACAGTTTTATTTCCGCCAATAGTTTCCGTTTTATCGGAATCAATCGTCACATTTGACGTGCCGATTTGTTTTACTTCGCTGTCGGTTTCGATGTAGCGTTCAAAGGATTTATCTGTAATCTTCTGATCAGTTTCTCGAATCTTATTGCCTGCTGCATCGGTGCGTTCATACACTTCTGGGCGTTGCTGTTTGAGTTGCTCACCCGGTGCAACACTTGGTACTGTTTTTCCTTGTGCTAACATCGTGCGCACAAAAGGTTGATCGCTTCGCCCATAAGCAAAACCCACTTCTACCATCGTTCCAACTTCGGGAAACGCAAAATCACCACCTTGTGACCCTGTACTTGTTACAGGCAAAGGCACGGCTGGATAAACTGGCACAGTTTTGTCCTCGTTGCCATTTTCGTCAAGGAGTTGCAACTCAACAGCATACTTTGGGCGGAACGGGTCAGAAATATCGCCACCACTTGAAGGATCTGCAATGCCGACAACTTTTGCATATTTTGGCAAGTGATAACCGCCTGCCAGTTCTGGGAATGTTTTTTCCATTTGGCGGCGCTCTGGGCTTTTTTGTTCTGGTTTTCCGTCTTTGTCTAAGTTTTCCCAAGAAAGCACATAATCATCACCGTGTAATTCCACTTTTTGAATTTTGTTACCGTTGATGATTGCACCAGGTCGAATAGCGGCTGTGATAGGAATTGTCATATCATTGCTGCCGCTTGTTAATGTCATGCTTTCGTCAAACTCAATATTCTTGCCTGCCCACCGTGAATCTTTATGCGAACCAACAAACAAAGAACCGTCTGGCGATTGTTGCCACATATAATCGGCGATTTGATATTGTCGCCCGATATTGGCTAAAAGCTGATAACCGCTACCGTTATGCGTAAATAACGAAATCGGCGTATCTGCGTAATCCGCCTTAGGCACTTTCACCGGTATTTTAGTTTGGCTGGTAATCCACGCACACAAATCGCGCAACGTAATATGACGATGCGAACAATTTAAAGGCTTTTCAAACACGGCCACTTTTTCGCGAATGAATAATTTTTTATAGCCGTTTTCTGCGCCTTGCTCCCGTTCCACAATACCGTCAAACCATTTGTAATAATGATCATATTCACCCATTTCAAACACCGCACTTTTGCCAATGCAGTCTTTATCTGTGCGAACAGTTACAAATCCGCGCCCTGTATTATTCAGCTCAAGAATAATTTGTTCGTCTGAAAGCTCTAATTCTTCACCGTCAATAATGCACGTTTTGATTATTTTCATCCGTCAATTTTCCCTAATTCCTTGTCAATCTTGCCCCAAAACGAATCGTCTTGCTTAGTTTGAGATTGTTCAGATTTACCGCCTTTTTCAACCGCACTTTGATTTCCGCCTTGAGCATTTGAGCTTTTCGCCTCTGGTGCTTTTTCCCCTTGTGCTTTGGCTTTTGGTTTTTTCTTCCGTTGGTCTTTCTTCTCGGCCACAGAATTGACTTCGCGCAATGTGAACGAAACCGACCACCCCAACTGTCCGCTTTGTTCCGTTGCGGACACTTCGCCGCTGAATTGCACTTCTCGCATATTCACCGCCTCGGCAACGGTGCAAGATACGCGATATTTGCTTTGCTCGCCTTTGCCGTCTTCCGATTCAGCAAAATTGAATAATTGCGTTAGCCATTCCTTTCGGCTGTATGGGATGAATCCTAGCACGCTCAATTCCTTTGCTTTCACGCCTTTATCTGATTTTTTTGTACTGGATTTTTGCCCGCTCATGTCTTTTTCTTCGCGTTTAACTGACACGCTCATCATGATATTATGCAAATAGATTGGTGTTCCGTTTAGTGCTAGTTGTACGCTTGGATTACGGGCTTGGGTTGGTGCTCTAGCCATTTTGCAACATTCCTTTGATATTCGTTAAATCTGCACCGATAAACATCACGCACGCGGTGAACACGTTGCCCGCCGTCGGCACATTTATTTTGATTTTGGTTTCTGCCACTTCAAGAAAATCGGAAACGGAAAACGCATACACATTCGCCGATTTGTTCAGCATTTTCTCTACTTTTTCGTTATTCGCTTTGTCGCGTTCTTTTTTCGCAGCCTTTAATGCCTCAATCATTGCCATCGGGTCTTTTGTTTGCGCAGCGACTGCAGCCGATGTAGCATTGCGCAAAATGCTTTGCATGGTGCGCGCTGAACCCGGCGTAATATCCGCACTATTTGAAAATGATGGATTCGCTATGGTCGGCGTTTTAATCATTTTAGTTTCTTGCAAATTTTTACTGGATTTTGCATAGTCTAATGCCTGCTTAAATGTTGGCTCTGGCAATAGCTCACGCGCTTTTTCCAACTCAGTAATAAACTGATCAATGTTGCTACTTGTCACCATAATGACCACAACATCCTGCACACCTTTGGGGCGATTCGGGTCGGCATAATCAACCAACTTTGCCGCCAACGCTTTCACGGCATTTTCAGGTGACAAATAGTGATTGGATTTTTCCTTTATGCCGTGCGACCAATTATGCACACCTAATTTAGTACCACTTACAGATAGCGAAAAAGGGGAAATAATCCCCTTTTGTGCGTTTTGTAGTGTTGTTTTTGCCTGTGGGGATAATTTTAGTTTTTGTTGTTTCCACATATTAAACATCACCTAAAATTCATTAGTTTTAAAACCTTCTGGATATTGTTTGCGATTTAATTCACTTTCATAAGCTGTTTTGCAGTGATTGCTATCAAAGAAGATACCGTTGATGAAACGATATAGTACCCGCCAGCGTTTTTTCGGGTTTTTCGCTAATATCGCACCGCGATAAGTGCGGCTTGAGAGGGTTTCATCTGCTGCGCCACCTGTGAGGGCGTTAAACAGTTGGTCTGTGGCAATGACCACGTGATAGCCATAGCGTTTTAATTTGTTTGGAATTGCCATTGCTCAATCTCCTGTTCAAGTGAGGTTAATTCCTCTGGTGTTTTTAAAGCCAACAAACGGTCTTCAAATGCCTGACGTTGCCCAATAATGATGCCAATCACCACAGCAAACTGAGCGGATTTTTCAATCACTTTCTCAATGAGCAAATCTAACGGTACGCCACGCACACGAGCGATTTGTGAAAGCATCGGTGTGGGTGTGTTGTGGTCGGCTTGCCATGCGAGAGCCTCTTTTTCTTGACGGTAAAAACTTTCGATTTCCGTCTGTGGATACCCTGCCAGTAAGCTATTTTTAAGTTGGTCGGCTTTGTCCGCTAACTTATTGAGTAAGCCTTCTTTTTGTTGTGCAAAAAGTGCGGTCAGTTTTTCCTGCGTTTCTGCTTTTGTCATTTTTACCCATTCTTTATTTTTATTATCCCATTTGTGATTATCCGAAGGTCGTCTGCCAGAATAATGCAATTTACCGTTTTCTTCCCAAACTTCTCCTTCTCCAGTGATACTTGCTGATATACCGTCGACATCTGTCTGATTATCAATTAAATACCATCCGCCCCCGTTCAATCTATTCTCAATATCATCAAATATTTTCTTTTCTAAGTTAAATTGTTTCATATCTATCACCAGTTTTTACGTCCAATAACTAACACACTACGGCTGATTGTATTCCCGCCATGTAATCTAATTTTATTGCCGTCGTACACACCCGAAACACCCACACCGCGCGCCCCACCATTATCTGTTACCCATGCAAGCGCATGTCCGTTATATGCCTCAGGTAAATAATATTCTCCTGCATTTCCTGCGCCTAAATTCATCACAGTAATCATCAGTCCTAAATGGCGAATTTTATACACCTCCGTGCCAGCATAGTGGTTTGGATACCACGAGCTCGAAAAATCCCCACGCGTCATGAAATAATCATGTAAAAAACCGTATTTTTTCACCCATAACGAGCCATCGGGGTAAAACTTAGTGTGTAAATCACGCTTGTCTTCATTTATGTTTGATCCTTCAGGGCTTGTTAAAATCTCAACATCGCATGAGCCGTTGCCCATATCTCTAAACCACAACGATGCTCGGGGTGCATTATCCGTTTGATAAAAATCAACAAATCCTGATGTACCTTTGCCATCTGCTTTATTTTTTACAATAAAGCCTTTTGCAAAACCACCCGAATAACTGCTGGCAACAACAAGATTTCCGGATATCTCATCGCCTGATTTAGACACGCGCCCATTTGCATTATTATTTGCTGCATTTGCCGATGATTGCGCATTATTAGCTCTATTTATGCCATCATTTGCACTATGCTGCGCATTGTCTGCAGCAGTTTTTGCTTCCACGCCTTTGTCATAAGCCGTTTTAACCGCTGCACTGGTTGCGACGGTGTCTGCGCTATTGCTATCTACGCGAGACGACTTTTTACTATTCGGAATATAATTTCCCAAATTACGCTGAATAGCATCAATTAATGCTTTTAAGCCTTTAATTGCTTTCGGCGTTGCAGCCATATCTTCGGCATCTGAATCATAGCCTGAGAACAATTTTACAATGCCACGCTTAACAAGACTTGCAATAGGTAACTTGTGCGTATGTCCGAGTTTGTCTTTGGTGTTTTCGGTTGTGTCGTCCAGTGTTAGAGGATTCATTCCTAAAAACGGTGAAAGCAAGCGACGGTCGGTTACGTTGCCTTGGCTGTCAATGTCGGCAAGGATTTGCACATAATGCTGGCGATTTGCGGTATCCACATAATCTGATTTTGATTGCGTGAGATACTTAATTTCGGTTTGGTATTCGCCCGTTACGGTGCAATGATGCACAACATCGGCATAAACTGAGCACGGTAGATTGTTTGCGGTGAGGTTATAAAGTGCGGTTAAATCCATACGCACCCCTTCAACATAAGCTACATCTGGTTGAATAGTAAATTGATTACCTGTTTTACGTTTAACCAGGAAACCATCATCTAAGAATACCGCTCTACCATATAAATCACGATTGGTTAAACGGATTTTCTCATCAAGCCCGTGTAAACGCACCGTAAAATCAATTTGCCATGTATTAGCATTAACATTAATCCCAGTTAATGCTTTTGCACCTGAAAATTCTAAAAGGATATTTCGGGTAATACTGTTACCTTGTACAGCATTTTTATTACGAATTTTCTTTACTGGCGCAGTTTGCACAGCAACAGCAAGCATATTTTTTGATTTATTGATCAAGCCGATGAAATTGAAATCAAAATCGCCTACTTCCGTACCAATCGTCACCGAATACACCACGGCATTTTCATTTATTACACCACTTTGTGATACGGATTGACGGTGTACAATTTGTGCTGATGTCGGCATAGTGAGATATTGCGCAAGATTGTTTTCATTTAAACCCGGAATGTTGGCGAAAATAAATTCATCAAACTGCACCGTGCCACGTGCAACGGTTTGTTCTGCAACGTAACGTTCAAATTGTGGCGTAATTAAACTAGCCATAAATAAACCTCTTATTATTGTTGTTATTATCAGTTTACTTTCACACAAAAACTTTGATAATCGTGATTAAATTCGCCATGGTGAATCGTCACACTTTCTTTTGTAATCACTTCAAAGGTATAACGCCGACAAGTGCGGCCATATTTTCGGATGATTAAATTCAATAATTCCGTTTTCTTGGCTAACTGAGAATCGCTCAAGCGAATTTTGATTACATCCCAGTTTTCCACGTCGAACCTTTCTTCAATTTCTACATACCCGATCCCTAGGCGTTCAAAAATACGGATAAAGCCCGCTTTACTGCCTGCATCTTTCGCATTTAAAAAGGCATATTTCACGCGCTTGCGGAACAACTCCAACGGCTCGCCCTCAAATCGTTCTACGTCGCGTTGATATGCGATCAAATTTAAAATGCGTTCACTGCAGTGTTCTTCGTCTAAAATATTGAACGGAAATTTGACCGCACTTAAAACGTAATCCCACCATTTACCTAATAGCACAGCGATTTTGCTTAATTCGCCTTTATCCATCCAAAAGGGCAATTTTATTTTCATTTTCGCCCCTTACTTTTGCACAGTGACAGATAACTGCTGAATACGCGGAATAGATAAATCGCTTTGAATGTCGCTTTGCCCCCACACGATAGAGGAAATTTCGCTGATGTTGTCGTGGATTTCCTCACCTAATTTCGACCAGCTAAAACGGCTAAAAGGGTAAGTTCTTGTTACACCATAATTATTATTTTCGCGGAATGCACAGCGGATCATATTTTCCACTTGTTGTACGATTTCTTGTTTACGCACGTCGCCGACAAAAATGGACGGCTGAAAGTAAATTGCGCACGTTAAATTGTGTTTGGTTTCCGGCATGGCATAACAAATTAAATCGTCACCGTGGCCATGAAAACCCTCGTCACGCACATGTCGATTGACTTTATCAATAAAGGGCTGACTGGTTACACCTGTGTCTAACAACAAATAAGCGTTTGCTGTACCTGGACCACGTGGCGCATCGTGTTTAAAATAAATTCTGTCCACCGATAAGGCGGCAACTTTCGCAATCATGCCTTTATAAACACTGTCAATGTGATGTTGTCCCACGCTCGAAAACTGTGTGCGATAACGTTCGCGCAACTCGTCATTCGTTTCACGATCTGCACCTGGTGAGGTGAGCCAATTTTCTAAATTTTCTACCGCACTTACTCCTGCAATAGATTCAGGCAGAATACGGTAATACCCTGCAGCAAGGTTGTAGTTTGAGCCTGCATTTTCGGCAATTACTGGCACTGGACCGCGTAATGTGCCTTTAGGGATCACCGTGTCTTGTGTCACTATAAGGCGGAAAATCACATCATTAATACGTTCTGTCTGAATCACTGTGCCCGCTTTAATGGTGAGATCGGTTACATCGCTTTCTTTTTTAAAATGCACGATACCTTCTGCTTTTGTTGCTGCTTTAAAATCTAAGCCCACTGCCCAAGCTTGAATTTGTAACCAACTATCTTTTGCAGTTTTTACAAATAAATTAGGCAGAATTTCCGCGATTAAATGGTCAGTCAGCCACTTCACAGGCTTAACCGCAATGGCAGTAATTAATCGCCAGAATGGACTCATTCGGCTTGTATTGGTGATTAAGCCTTCTTCTGCGGTTAAGCGTTCAAATTCTTGACGGATTTGTGTTTCTTCCGTGGGTAAGCCGCTTTCCGCTAACATTTGTTTAAAATTTTCACTCATTTAAACGTAACTCCAATTCATTAAGTCGCCCAAATTCATAAGTATCTGCAGTGATAAATAATTGCCCTAATTTTTCTTCGGTAATAAATACTGTACCTGGGATTAATCGCACATCTTCCTCAACCAATAACACCATTTGCAAAATAATGTCGCGACGTAAAATGCGCGAACGTTCCGCGATAAGTTGTGTCGCTAATCCACTTTCAAGAATGGCATGTTTAATATCTTGTGCGATAGATACACGGTTGTCGCAGATAACAGGCTGACTTCCGCTATCTAGCGTAATGTCTTCGCCTGTAATCAATAAATCAAGGTAGAGTTTTTCCATTCATCACCCCGCGGCCAACTGTTCGCGATTGCGCATTTCTTGCCATACTTTATTTCCATCGTTGCTGTTGATGGTGACACCGCCGTAATTAATCGTTTTCGTTGTTTGTTGGTTTTGTGTAATAGCTTTGCTGACCGATCCGCTTGGCATTTTGGTAAATTGCGGTTTCGTTTGCTCGCTCAATTCAAATTTTGGCGATGTGGTATTCAACGTCCCAATTTGATTTTGCATTTGTAACGCTTGCGCACCGATTGATGCACCGACAGCTGTCGCACTACCCTTCATTGGTAAAGCGCTGTCTTCCCATTTAGGGATCAACGGAATATTGATACCTGGCAAATTGTTCGCTTTTTCAATAATGAAATTAATGACATCCGTAAATGCATTTACAATACCTTTAAAAGCTCTTGAGAAAATCTTTCCCAACTCCGATGCGATATTTAAGAAACTTTCAATTGGTTTGTTACTGTCCCAAAGTGCGGTTATCGCATTCCATCCGTCAATCATTGCACCGATAGAAATAGCAAACACATCTGCCATAAACCCGAAGGAACGAGCGACTAATTCCACGGCATTAAGCACGATATTAAATACGGTACCTAACGCATAGCCCATATCTACGCCGAATTGTTGGAAACTATATGCCGAATCGGATGCACTACCGAATAAGCCAATAATTTGCCCAATAGTTGAGCCGATGCGTTGCAATGCACTCCATACAATCGCAAAGGCAGAAAACAACGGCGCGAAAGATACCCCAGCCATTTTAAATCCTTCGGTAAAGCCAGCTATAAATGCCATAAATTGAGAACGGAATTTATAAATTACAATACCCAACCCAATCACAGCACTTGCGACTAACATAACTGGGCTGACTAAGAAAGAAAATGCCACACCAATTGCCGAAACAATACCGCTCATCAAGGTAAGTGCGGCTGTTAAACCGGTGAATCCAATTAATGCCCCCACGGCATAGCCAATCCAACGGGCAATATTCTTGTAAGTCCGCAACCAATTTGTAAATTCTTGCCCCATATCAGCAAGACGATTCATCACAGGCTCAAGTTTTGCAAGTATCTGTGTGCCAATGGCAATTTTGATATTTTGGAAAATGGCAGTAAATCGCATCCATGAATCCGTCACAGTTTTTGAAATTGCCATGGCATCATCAAGGGTTTTCATTTTGTCGATTTCTGCAATATCTGCTTTGAGTGAATCAATTTTCGGTAAAAGATTGTTGATCACTTGTGCCGCCTCTTTCGTACCGAAGGCTTTTTGCAGTTCATAGAGATTTTCGGAATTTAACTCTCCATACTTGCCTTTGATTTTTTCCAAAATATCAATCATCGGCAGCATCTTGCCTTGAGAATCGAGGAAAGATAAACCCAGTTTTGATTGTGCTTTTACCGCGCCACTTAAAAAGGCAGCGTATTTTGTACCGGCTAACCCGCCTTCAAACACATTTTGCAAGTTACCAATAACGGCAAATTGCTCTGCAGTTTTAATGCCGTGGTCTTTCGCTGACGAACCTAAATTTGTGTAAGCCTGCATTAATGATT
>JAWHBY010000017.1:0-28138 GCA_032568935.1 Parahaemophilus parainfluenzae | reverse complement strand
ATCTAGCCAAACAAAATAGAGGTTATCTTGTTGTTTACTCACACCAATTTGTTGTTTTCGCTGCTTTCTATGAGCAATTCCCATATTCTTTCCTATTCTTTAAGGGATTAATCTTTTATACTTAGCAGCCAAAATCATAATTTTGATTTTTTGAATATTCATTAAACCAGAGAGAATTTTACGATACGGATCGCAAAATTAATATTAAGTACCCTATTTACGATATGTATACTGGGGTTAGTCGCCGGTGGTGTACTGTATTTTCACTTAAAATCCTCCTTACCATCGGTAAAAAGCCTAAAAACCGTCGAGTTACAACAACCGATGCAAATTTATACGGCTGATGGCAAATTGATCGGTGAAGTCGGTGAACAACGCCGTATTCCAGTGAAATTAGAAAATGTGCCTCAGCGTCTGCAAGATGCTTTCTTAGCGACGGAAGATAGCCGTTTTTATGACCATCACGGTTTAGACCCTGTCGGTATTGCTCGTGCGATTTTTGTTGCGGTCAACAATGGTGGTGCATCTCAAGGGGCAAGTACCATTACACAACAGCTTGCACGTAACTTCTTCTTAACCCCAGAGAAAACCATCATTCGTAAAGCTCGCGAAGCAGTATTAGCCATTGAAATTGAAAATGCCTTAAGCAAACAAGAAATTTTAGAACTCTATTTGAATAAAATTTTCTTAGGTTACCGTTCTTATGGTGTTGCGGCGGCAGCACAAACCTACTTTGGTAAAAACTTAGATGAATTAACACTTTCTGAAATGGCGATCATTGCTGGCTTGCCAAAAGCGCCTTCTACCATGAATCCACTGTATTCGCCAAAACGTGCGGAAGAACGTCGAAATGTGGTTTTAAGCCGAATGTTGGATGAAAACAAGATCACAAAAGCAGAATATGATGCAGCGATTAAAGAACCCATTGTAGCAAGCTATCACGGTGCTAAATTTGAGTTTCGTGCAGACTATGTGACTGAAATGGTTCGTCAAGAAATGGTAAAACGTTTTGGTGAAGAAGATGCTTACACCAAAGGTTATAAAGTCTTCACGACAGTACTTTCAAAAGATCAAGCGGAAGCTCAAAAAGCCGTACGTAATAACTTGATCGATTATGATATGCGTCATGGCTGGCGTGGCGGTGCACCACTTTGGAAAAAAGGTGAAGCCCCATGGGATAATGAACGCATTGTCGCTTTCTTGAAAAAATTACCTGATTCAGAACCATTCATTCCGGCAGCGGTAACTGCATTAGGTAAGAATGGTGCAGAATTACTTTTAGCCAATAATGAAACGATGACGCTTTCTTCAAACGCAATGCGTTGGGCGGGAAGAGCACCGGTTAAAGTGGGCGACCAGATTTGGATTCGTAAACGTGATAACGGTGAATGGATTTTAGGTCAAATTCCAGCGGCTAACTCTGCATTAGTTTCATTAAACTCTGATAATGGTGCTATTGAGGCCATGGTGGGTGGTTTTAGCTACGAACAAAGTAAATTTAACCGAGCAACCCAATCTTTAGTGCAAGTCGGTTCTTCGATTAAACCATTTATCTATGCAGCTGCATTAGAGAAAGGTTTAACGCTTTCAAGCGTATTGCAAGACAGTCCTATCTCCATTCAAAAACCAGGACAACCTTTGTGGCAACCGAAAAACTCACCTGATCGTTATGACGGTCCAATGCGTTTACGTGTGGGTTTAGGTCAATCTAAAAACATGATTGCCATCCGAGCCCTACAAACCGCAGGTGTTGGCTTTACGGCTGACTTCTTACAACGTTTTGGATTCAAACGTGACCAATATTTTGCCAGTGAAGCGCTTGCATTAGGTGCGGCATCCTTTACTCCATTGGAAATGGCGCGTGCTTACGCGGTATTTGATAATGGTGGTTTCTTAATTGATCCTTACCTTATCGAAAAAATTCAAGATAATACTGGTAAAGATTTATTTATTGCGAACCCGAAAATTGCTTGTATTACCTGTAATGATATTCCTGTAATTTATGGTGAAACAAAGGATAAAATCGATGGTTTCAAAGATGTCGCAGAAGTAGCTAATCCAGATAATCTAAAATTAGCACAAGGTAATAACAACACAGATACAGAAGAAGGTGATCAGCAACCAGAAAATGTACCAGATTTACCAGAAGTTCAAACATCAGCATTAAATGATGGATCTGTTGATTTGATGGCTGATGCGAAAGACAGTACCGCAAAGCAGGAATATGCGCCTCGCGTTATTAGTGGAGAATTAGCCTTCTTAATTCGTAGTGCATTAAATACTGCAATTTATGGTGAACAAGGTCTTGGTTGGAAAGGTACCAGCTGGCGTATTGCTCAAAGTATTAAGCGTAGCGATATTGGTGGTAAAACCGGTACCACCAATAGCGCGAAAGTTGCTTGGTATGCAGGTTTTGGTGCAAATTTAGTCACCACTACCTATGTCGGCTTCGATGATAACAAACGCGTATTAGGTAAAGGGGAAGCAGGTGCAAAAACAGCAATGCCTGCTTGGGTAGCTTATATGAAAGCCGCACTTTCTGATATACCTGAGCGTCAACTTGCACTTCCACCAAACATTATGGAAAAAACCATTGATAGTAACTCTGGTTTACTGTCTGAAGGTGGTGGGCGTAAAGAATACTTCATCGTTGGTACCGAACCTAAACGTACTTATATTGCGGAAATGCAAGAACGTGGATATTATGTTCCACCAGAGTTACAACAACGTTTAAATGGCGGAACTGGAAAAACCAAAGATGCAATTCCTGCAACGCAACCAGAAGAATTATTCTAGTGCTGGTTTAAATAATAAAAAATATAGTTAATTTTAAATGCCTTTCCGATCTAAATTTGTGAAAGGCATTCTTTTATCCAAAATATTTTCCATGTTAGTGAAATCTTAAGTTTGATAAATTCATCTAGAGCAGTTGCCTATCTCTTGTTTCCGTAATAAACCATAATCCAATTAAACTCAATACGGCATTTAAGGTTAAGTAAATTCCAACACCTTTTAAGCCATAATTAGCATTCAATGGTAATGCAATAATTGCTGCTACACTGGCACCAAATAATCCTGCAATATTGTAGGTTAAGGATGCTCCGGAATAACGAGCGTGTGTAGGAAATAATTCTGGTAAGAAAGTTGCAAGTGGTCCATAACCCATACCAATTAATCCCATTCCAATGATTAAGAACCAAAACAAACTCACCGTTGTTCCATTTTCTAGAAAATACGGTACGACTAAGCCAAAAAGAGCAACGCCAACAGTCGTCCAAATTAACCAAATTCTTCGTCCAACTTTATCTATATATTTGCCCGAAATTGTAATGGTAATGGCGAGTGAAACAGCGCTAAACATTAATAAAGCGGTAAAAATTTGTGGTGAGAAGCCTAAGCCCATTGCATAACCGGCTTCCGATACGGTAGGGGCAGATTTTGCATAAATTTGGCTGAAAGCGATCATAATATAAAAGAGCACATAGCCAGCCATGCAGATCAACATACCTAAGAAGAATTGTTTGAAATGAGTAACGATTACTTCCATCATCGGTAAAGCTTTAGGTTTAGGCTTGTTAAGTGCAGCAATAAATATTGGTGCTTCTGTAAGTTTTAATCGGACATACAACCCAATTGCAACTAATACAAAAGAAGAAAGAAAGGGAATTCGCCATGCCCAATCAGCCATTGCAGCTTGCCCCAAAAGCGCGGTAATGAGTAAAAAGACACCATTGGCAAGTAGTAATCCTAGAGGCGCGCCTAATTGTGGAAAAGTGCCATACCAACCACGTTTTCCTTCAGGTGCATTTTCGATTGCCACTAATGCAGCGCCGCCCCATTCGCCACCTAAACCGATTCCCTGCCCAATACGGCACAAGCAAAGTAAGATGGTTGCCCATATTCCGATACGGTCGTAAGTCGGTAATAAGCCAATTACTACAGTTGAGATTCCCATTATTAACAGGCTCATAACAAAGGTATTTTTTCTTCCTAAGCGATCGCCAAAATGTCCGAATAATACCGCCCCCAGAGGACGAGCAATAAAAGTCAGTGCTAGTGTAGAAAGCGCAGCAATTTGTCCCGAAAGTGGGTCAGCAGCGTGGAAAAATTGATGGTTGAAAATGAGCACCGCAGCCATGGTATAAATATAGTTATCGAAATATTCAATAGCGGTGCCAATCATCGTTGCCATTGCTACTCGTTTCAAACTATTTGGCTTATTCAGTGGTTGCATCCGCTTGCTTCCTTTAATGCTTTGGTGCTTGCCTTTATATCTTTGGCTTGACTGATTGCGGTTATTACCGCGATACCATCTGCGCCGTATTTTCGCAACGTTTTCACATGCTCCAATTTCACGCCACCAATAGCTACAAGTGGTTTTGTGATACCTGCTTTTCTCAAGGTTTGAATAAACGCCATTCCTAGAGTAGGTTTAGGATTTTCTTTTGACTGAGTCGGAAAAATTGGACCAATACCGAAATAATCGATTTCAAATAATTCCTCTCCGATTTTGGCTTCATCTAAACGGTTAACTGACCAACCAATAATGAGTGGTTTATGGGTTCTTGCTCGAATCGTTTTTACGGGCGTATCACTTTGCCCAACGTGAATACCATCCGCTTCAATTTCTAAAGCTAAATCAACGTTATCATCGACAATAAATGGCACATTATATCGACGACATAAGTCTCTGCACTTAATGGCTAAGGCTCGTTGTTCTGTTGGAGAATTTTCTAATGAGAATTTACCTTTATCTCGAAATTGAAAACAGGTAATACCACCTTCTAAAGCTTGTTTAAGAACAGAAAGCAAGTTATCTGCTGGATTATCACCTAAATGTCGGCAATCTTGTGTGCCAGCTACAAAATAGAGCAGTAAAATTTCCTGAATATTTTTCATCTTTCAATCCTTAAATACGACTGTAAGCCCAATGATTTGTTGGTCCATATCCATGACCAATATTCAATGGGTGAGATATAGCTGCAGTGATAAAATCTTTAGCGGTTTTCACCGCACTTTTTAATGGTGCACCTTTGGCTAATTCTGCCGTTAAGCAGGCTGAAAAAGTACAACCTGTGCCATGAGTATGTCGTGTATCAAAACGCGGGCTTTCTAAAACAAAATGTTCACCATTTTGTAAAAGGATCCAATCTTGGCATTGCGGACTTTGTGAATTGAGCGAATGTCCGCCTTTAATAATCACATTCTTTGCACCTTGTTTTTGCAAGTCTAACGCGGCTTGTTGAGTGCTGGCTGTATCAGAAATTTTGAAGCCTGTTAACGCTTCTGCTTCGGGAATATTGGGTGTAATCACGTCGGCTAGTGGTAATAAATGTTTGATTAATGCGAAAACCGCTTGTTGTTGCAATAAAGGCGCCCCACCTTTCGCAATCATCACGGGATCAACTACTAATGTGCCAAATGGGCGGCGACTTAAAAAATCAGCAACACATTCAATAATATCTGCTGTACCAAGCATACCAATTTTGGCACTTGTAATCTGAAAGTCATTCTTTACCGCTTTCAGCTGTGCTTGAATCGTATTCAGGGGAATCGGATGGATATCAAATACGCCAAGTGTGTTTTGTGCAGTGACCGCAGTAATCACTGAAGTGCCAAAAACGCCTTGCATTTGAAAGGTTTTGAGATCTGCTTGAATTCCAGCACCACCGCCGCTGTCGGAACCAGCAATAGTCAATACTTGTGCGATGTTAGACATATTTCACCTCTGCATTTTGTTCTATTAAATCAGGTGTCAAGGTTGCCAATTCATCAAGTAAGCGAATTTGGAACTGCCCAACTTGCGCGGTTAGGTTTTTAGCCGCAATCTCTCCTGCAATGGTGTAAGCTACACAAGCTTCGATTGTTGCTAAAAAATGTTTGCCTTCATCGACGGCTAAAAATGCTGCACATACTGCACTTAATAAACAACCTGATGCAGTAACCTTCGGGAATAGCGGGGTGCCGTTATGAATTGTGGCAGTTTGCTGACCATCGCTGATAATATCGATCTCTCCACTAATTAACACCGTACAGTCATAGCGTAGTGCAACACGTTGAGCGACTTTTTGTAGATTCGTTTTCCCTAGCCCCGCATCCACGCCTTTTGCTTGCCAGTCTTCACCTGCAATCGCAGCAAGTTCGCCGGCGTTACCTCGAATTAGGGCAAATTTTACTTCCGCTAATAACTGACGGACTGTTTCTTGTCGATAACGAGTGGCCCCCACTCCAACTGGGTCAAGCACGACAGGAATGCCTATTGAATTAGCCGTTTTACCCGCTAGTAACATAGCATCTCGTTCTTTACCTATGAGAGTACCGATATTAATGACTAATGCTTGGCTGATTTTCGGTATTTCAGCCATTTCTTCAATATTAGCAGACATCAATGGCGATGCTCCTAAAGCGAGCAAACCATTGGCGCAAAAATTTGCCGCAACAATATTAGTAATATTATGAATCAACGGATTCTGTTCACGGATTTTTGACAAATAAACTGATTTCATTTTACACCTTCATTTTTATGCTAAATCCAATCCCATTTGCCAAAATCCAATTTCCATTCGGGTGGCCGTAATAAAAATCTGTTGGATATTGGTTAACTGAGAATCATTAAGTGGCTCACAAAGTGCGGTAAGAAAATCAACGGTTTCTTGTGCGGCTTGTTGATATTCTGGTGAAGAGTACGCGTCAATCCAGGCTTGATAAGGATTGCT
The DNA here is from genome assembly GCA_032568935.1 of Parahaemophilus parainfluenzae. Classification (GTDB taxonomy): domain Bacteria; phylum Pseudomonadota; class Gammaproteobacteria; order Enterobacterales; family Pasteurellaceae; genus Haemophilus_D; species Haemophilus_D parainfluenzae_AE. Next base: position 21,422 of record JAWHBY010000017.1, on the reverse strand, counting down.
TGGTAGTTTTGAATAATTTTCTGTAATGTAGCGGGCAACTTGAGCGTAACCTAAAGCACAAGGCGTCACGGCAGCATATAGTTCTGGTAAGCCACCAGTTATTCCACAATCAAGTAAGTAACGTGTATAGGAAATACATGCCGCACTTTCTGGTGTTTGGAATATCTCCTGTTCACTAATATCCCATTGTCGGCAGTAATCCAAATGTAATTGGATTTCTTGGCAAAGAATGTCGAGTGTTTTACGCGGCATGTCCATTTCGGCAAAATTTCTCGCCTTGAAGACGCCCAAAGCAAAAGCACGGCTGTAATGGAAAAGATAGATGTAATCTTGTTTTAAATAGTGTTGAAAACAAGCTTTTGGTAAGGTACCTTGTGCAAGTTGTTGTACAAATTCATGCTCAACATATTGCTTCCAATAAGGTTGCGTTTGCTGAATTAGTTGGTTGATCATCATTTTCCCTTACTGTAATTCGACAGTATAGTCTTTCAATTCAAGTGCTTTTGGAATCAAGCCTTTTTGATGCATAAATTCTGCCATTTGTTGATAACGTTTGGTATCCAATTGACGAGGTTTCGTTGCTAATAAAGGCAAGGTATCTTTCCACGCTAATTGATTTAATTCTGTATTGAGTTCTTTTGGCTTATGGTTTACAAAAGCTTGCCATGCTTCATCTGGATGGCTTTGTAGATAGGCTGTGGCTTGTTCAAGTGCGGTCAAAAAAGCGGAAATTTTTTTAGAGGCAAGATTGTTTCTGTTCGCCACTAAAATCAATTCATCATAAGCTGGCACACCATATTGTTCTGGGAAAAATGCCACGCCTTCTTGTTTTTCTAAATGGATCTGATTCAGTTCGAAATTACGAAATGCCCCGATGACCGCATCGACTTGTCCTGTTAAAAGAGAAGGGGAAAGTGACCAATTCACATTCACTAATTTTACGTCTTGGTTGCTGAGCCCGATGGCGTGGAGCATGGTATCGAGTAATACATCTTCAAAGCCACTGACTGAATAGCCTACTTTTTTCCCTTTCAGATCGGCAAGCGTTTTGATATTGCTATTTTTGAGCACTACTACGCTATTTAATGGGCTGGAAATCAGAGAGCCTACACGCACTAAAGGCAATCTTTCTGCGACTTGTTGATAAAGTTGAGGTTGATAATTAATAGCTAAGTCCACTTTTCCTGCAGCAACCAATTTAGGCGGTAATGATGGATCTGCTGGTTCTATAATTTCGACGTCTAAGTTATTTTTTTCAAAAAAGCCTTTTTGTTGTGCCACGATGATCGCTGCGTGATCAGGGTTCACATACCAATCAAGCATTAAGCTAATTTTCTCTCTTGCTAAACTGGTAAAACTGGCGGTGAGTCCAATAAAAAGACTGAAATAACGTATGATTTCCTTCATTTTTGTCTCCTTTTGTTATGAAGAGTTAAACGTGCCAAATAAAACGGCGTAGTAGCCAATCAATGCTGAAATATAAACAAAGTGAAATTGCCACTAATATCAGCAACGCGGTAAACATTAAATCCACCTGCATACGAGCGTTGGCGTGAATCATCAAATAGCCAAGCCCTTCTGATGACCCTACCCATTCTCCAATTACAGCGCCAATTGGTGCGACTGAAACGGCAATGCGAAAGCCTGATGCAAATGCAGGCAATGCGGCAGGCAAGCGTACTTTGAGTAATAAACGTAAAGGGGAAGGTTTGAACGTTTTGGCGAGATCGAGCCAAGCTTGAGATGTATTGCGTAAGCCATCGTAACAAGCTACGGTTACAGGGAAATAGATAATGAGAATAGCCATAACAATTTTTGATGGCATACCATAACCTAGCCAAAGTACGAGTATCGGAGCGATAGCAAAAACAGGAATCGCTTGAGAAATCACTAAAACCGGTAACAGTAAGGACGATGTTTTAGGAGAAAAAGAGAGTAACAGGGCTGATGACAATCCGAAAATAAAACCCAGTAGCAGCCCTAAGCCAATTTCAATTAAGGTGGTTTGAGTATGCTGCCAAAGTAGTTCTGAATGAGAAACTAATTGATACCATACGGATTGAGGAGAAGGAAATATGTAATGTGGAAAATTACCTAATACGCCAATAAGTTGCCAGAGACACAGCAATATAACTCCAATAAAGAGCGGTTTAAGAAGGCTAATTTTCATCATTCCCCCCCTAATAACTCATTTAATAATTTTTGTTGGAGCATCCACAAATTGTTTTGGTTTAGATCTCGTAGTGCTTTACCTTCAGGTTTTATGACATCGGATAATGCTGATTGATTAGGCTGCGGTGAACGTAATACAAAAATACGTTGGCTTAAGCGTAATGCTTCTTGAGGATCATGGGTAACTAATAACACTGATTTATTTTTTAATAGTTCATAGGCCAAGTTTTGTAATTGGTAACGACTAATCGCATCAAGGGCAGAGAATGGTTCATCAAGTAAAACTAAATCAGCGTTTTGCATTAATACTCGAGCGAGAGCCACTCTTTGTTTTTGCCCTCCAGATAATTGAGTACAGTTTTTATTCAGATGTTCTGACATGCCCACTTGTTCAAGTAATACTTTGGCTCGAATGGTGGTTTTTGCAGATTTATTTCCAAATAGTACGTTTTCTAATTGGACGTTATCAACAATTGAAAGCCAAGGATAAAGGGTATCTTTTTGTGGTAACCATGACACTCGAATATTTGGATGTGAGATGATATTGCCTTGGATTTTCCCTTGTATATCAAGCCCTGCAATTAATCTCAAAAGCGTTGATTTACCTACACCAGAGCAGCCAAGTAAACTGACCCACTCATTAGGCAAAAGCGTTAAATCAAGGTGTTCAAATAGTACTTGCCCTCCAAAAGCAAGACTAAGATCCTGAATACTCACCATAGCATTAACCTAAGGATTAACGACTAAAGGTAACGGCAGAAAAGGAATGAAAATAGGTATGAAGAATGAGAAAGTATTTTGGCATATTAGTTTCCTACGTCAGTACTAACTGTTTCAGGTTCACGGGTATCATCTCAGCCACCTTGTGGCACCCCGACTAAAATTTGAAAGAATTTTATATCGCAATTAAGAATAAAACAATAGGAAATAACATTAACTTTAGTTTTTTTGTTTAGTCCTCGAGAATCAATTTAAGCAATGAAAATAATAAGTTAAATTATAGACTCACTTTTCAAGTGTTATCTTCAAAGTTCTAGAAATTACACCTTATCTTGTAAAGTAAGACAACAAAAGTATTTATAATAAAAAACTAGATTCTCTATAAGCATATAATATATTATTAACCTTTCAATTTGCTTTCCCATAAGTTACCGGATCATAAAAAATTCTGTCATCATGAATATCCCCTTGAATTCAAAGCCTTTCAAAGGTTTTAGTGTTTCAAGTGATAATATTTTTTCTACAGAAAAGTTATACCATCATCAATCTTGAGTGTACTTTTCTCATCATAAAGGAGAAACTATGTTAAGTTATCGCCACAGTTTTCATGCTGGCAACCACGCAGATGTGCTTAAACACATTGTATTAATGCTTATTCTAGAAAATCTTTCACTAAAAGAAAAAGGCTTCTACTATCTTGATACCCATTCAGGAGTCGGTCGTTATCGCTTAAGTTCTAACGAATCAGAAAAAACCGGTGAATGTAAAGAGGGAATTGGAAGACTTTGGGACAAAACAGATTTACCTGCAGAGGTTGCACGCTATGTCGATCTTATTAAAAAGCTCAATTATGGCGGTAAAGAATTACGCTATTATGCAGGCTCGCCAATGATTGCCGCGCAATTATTGCGTCCTCAAGATCGTGCATTACTGACAGAATTACATCCGAGCGATTTTCCATTATTGCGTAATAATTTCAAAGAGTTTAAGAATATCACCACAAAATCAGAAAATGGTTTCCAACAACTCAAAGCCACGCTTCCACCAAAAGAGCGCCGTGGTTTAGTGCTTATTGATCCGCCTTATGAATTAAAAGAAGATTATGATTTAGTGGTGAAAGCGATAGAAGAAGGTTATAAACGCTTTGCGACAGGCACTTATGCAATTTGGTATCCAGTGGTTCTACGACAACAAACAAAACGCATTTTTAAAGGATTAGAAGCAACAGGGATTCGTAAAATTTTGAAAATTGAATTGGTGGTTCGCCCTGATAGCGATCAACGTGGTATGACCGCAAGTGGAATGGTGGTGATTAATCCACCTTGGCAATTAGAACAACAAATGAAAGCTATTTTGCCTTATTTAACTCAAACTCTAGTCCCTGAAGGCACGGGAAGTTGGTCTGTGGAATGGATCGTACCAGAATAATCCATTCCAAAACCTCAGTCAAAATGACCGCACTTTTAAATTTTAATTTTATTGGAATACAACACTAAACAAAGTGCAATAACCATAATTAAAATCGCGCCTGCAAATAAGATGGTATCAACTGAGCTTTCATGATTCACAATAATCAGGCGCAACATGGCGGTAATCCCCGCATAAATAAAATATCGCAAAGGAAAGTGATAGCCACTTTTAAAATATTGCACAATAAGACCAATAAAACCGAAATATAAGAAAAACATCACAGCTTGTTCAGCAACATCATAAGGCACTACACTCGATGTATTAAATACCATGATCGCTAATGTATATGTAATTTTAGCTAATGCAATAATCAATACTACAGCTAAAGCAATAAGTGAAAAACTTAATACCACTTTTAATACACCTGTAACCACGCGAGGTAGTTTTTCGAGTTCTTGAGATTCTTCCATAAAGTTCCTTTTTTGTTTTTAAATGAAGAAAGGCGCGTATTTTAAAGGAATGTGATTTCGCGGTAAATAACCAAATTTAATCAAATAAAAAAGGCAGAGATCTCTGCCTTTTCTTTTTATATAAATAAACAATTACTCATCCAAGAAACTTCTTAATGTCTCAGAACGGCTAGGATGACGTAATTTACGCAATGCTTTCGCTTCAATCTGACGAATACGCTCACGAGTTACATCAAATTGTTTACCCACTTCTTCGAGTGTATGGTCGGTATTCATATCAATACCAAAACGCATACGTAATACTTTCGCTTCACGAGGTGTTAAGCCTTCTAACACTTCATGAGTCGCTACTTTTAAGCTTTGTGCGGTTGCAGAATCTAATGGCAATTCAAGAGTTGAATCCTCAATAAAATCACCTAAATGTGAATCATCGTCATCACCGATTGGGGTTTCCATAGAAATAGGTTCTTTCGCGATTTTAAGCACTTTACGGATTTTATCTTCTGGCATCCCCATGCGTTCAGCGAGCTCTTCTGGCGTCGCCTCACGTCCCATTTCTTGTAGCATTTGACGAGAAATACGATTTAATTTGTTAATCGTTTCAATCATATGAACAGGGATACGGATTGTACGCGCTTGATCCGCGATCGAACGAGTAATTGCCTGACGAATCCACCAAGTTGCATAAGTTGAAAATTTATAACCACGACGGTATTCAAATTTATCTACTGCTTTCATCAAACCAATATTCCCTTCTTGAATTAAATCCAAGAATTGCAAACCACGGTTGGTATATTTTTTCGCAATAGAAATGACCAAACGTAAGTTAGCTTCAACCATTTCTTTTTTCGCACGGCGAGCTTTTTGTTCACCACGAGATACCGCATCGCAAATCTCACGCATTTGTTGGATGGTCAGATTAGTATGTTGTTCAATATTCGCTAAATTATCTAAAGATAAACGGATACGCTCTTCATATTTTGGTAAGCGTTTTGCCCAAGCTTTAGTGGATTTTAATGCTTTTGCTACCCATGCATCATTGCTGCCATTAGCAATAATAAGTGCCTCAAATTCATCTTTTGGCATACCCGCAATATCAACTAATACTTTCTGCAGTTGACGCTCTTCTGCACGTACTCGTTTTATCATATTTTTCATTGATAAAACAAGCACATCAAATTGTTTTGGCACTAAACGGAATTGTTTAAAAATATCTGCGAGTTGAGCAATTTGATCTTTTGCACGTTTACCACTACGTCCATGTTTTGCTATAGTCGCCAATGTTTTGGTGTGTTGCTCTCTTAAGGCCGCAAATCTTTCACGAGCAACTTCAGGATCTATGCTATTGTCAGAGTCGCTGTCATCTGAACTTGAGCTGCTATCGCCTTCATCTTCCTCATCACTCTCATCATCAACATCTGCAACTGATTGAGTACTCTCATCTTCATCAGTGAAATGCTCATCAACATTCGCAGCTTCCTCTTCAACAACATTTGGATCTACAAAACCAGTAATTAAATCAGCTAAACGATAATTACCCGCTTCTACTTGATCATAATTATTTAATAATTCAGTTAACGCTTCTGGATATGCAGCAATAGCAGTTTGAACTTCATCAATCCCTTCTTCAATACGTTTTGCAATGCTGATTTCATCTTCACGGGTAAGAAGATCAACCGTTCCCATTTCACGCATATACATACGCACAGGATCGGTTGTACGACCGATTTCAGATTCCACATTTGACAAAATCTGTGTCGCTTCTTCCACTGCATCTTCATCCGGAATAGTATCATTCAACATCATTTCATCACTTTCCGGCGCTTCATCAAGAACCGGAATACCCGCATCATGCTGTAAAGTCTGCAACAACTTATCGTAATATTCCGGATCGATCACATCTTCCGGAAGTAAGTCATTAATCTCCGCATAGGTTAAATAACCTTGCGTACGACCCAATTCCATAAGCTGTTCAATTTGTTCTGAATATTGCTCTGCGGTAGATTGTTGATTTTGTTCCATTTTTATTCCCGTTTTGCGTTATTTTTGGAAGATAAAAGCCCTTGTTTTGAACAGGAGATTTTACCATTGTTATGACGGATTAACTAACTGTTTTTTCTGCTCTTCTTTTCCCTTGAGCAAATTCACTAAAATTGCGCGCTCTTGATCAGTTAATCCTTCCGTCCTTTCTTTTGCAATCAGCATTTCAATGTCACGCTCAATCGCTTGAATATTCAATCGACGATAGTTTTGAGAGAATGCATTAATGATTTCTAAGTCATCTAATAGATGATCCCAAGAGGCTAATATTTCAAGGGGCTTGCTGAATTCTGTATCACGAAAATATTCTAAGATTTGCCCTGTTGTAATGCCTTCTCGTTCACGGCAAAGTGCGGTCAATTTTTCGAGCAATTCGTAACCCGCTTCATGCTTTAAGGCTTGTAAACCGATATCCGAAATACGATTCACTAATTGTGAATTCTGTAATAACAGCGAAATCACCACGCGCATTGGTGTTTTCTTAATGGTTTTTTGTGGCGTTTTAGGTTTGGGTTCAGCCTTATCTATTTGATTTGGTATTAAGCTTTCAAGCTGTGATTGATCAAAGATCCCAAGCTTTTGCGCCAACATATTCCGCAATGAAAGACGCAGCATATCACCAGGAATTTGACGAATTAAAGGCACCGCGAGTGCCACTAATTTGCCTCGTCCTTCTTGCGTCGAGAAATCTACTTGTGGACTTAAATGCGCGAATAAGAATTCTGTGAGAGACTGAGCTTGATCAATATATTCTTCAAACTTTTCTTTACCATATTGACGAATATAAGTATCCGGATCTTCTCCATCTGGCAGAAAAATAAACTTGATTTGTCGTCCATCTTCCAGATAAGGCAAAGCGTTTTCAAGTGCGCGCCAAGCGGCATCACGCCCTGCTCTATCACCATCGTAGCAGCAAATGACTTGCTCTGTTGAACGGAACAATAATTGAATTTGTTCCGAGGTCGTTGATGTTCCAAGAGAAGCCACCGCATAATTGACACCAAATTGCGCTAATGCCACCACATCCATGTAACCTTCAACCACCAGTAGTTTTTCTGGCTCATCATTGATTTGTAAAGCTTCATATAAACCATAAAGCTCATTACCTTTATGATACGTAATGGTTTCGGGGGAGTTCAAATACTTAGGTTTTTCATCCGTTAAAACACGTCCACCAAAAGCAACTGTTCGACCACGTTTATCCCGAATTGGAAACATAATGCGATTACGGAATTTATCGTACACGTTGCCACGATCGTTGCGAGAAAGCATACCTAAATCGAATAGCTTTTTCTGCTCTTCTCGATTTTTACCGAATTGACGCAACACCGTATCCATCGCATTGGGCACATAACCGATTTGAAAACGCTCGATAATTTCTGGCGATAAACCACGTTGCTGAAGATAGATTTGAGCAGGAATATTTAGCGGGAGTTGAGCTTGATAAAACGACGCAATCTCTTGCATCAAATCGTATAAATTACGTTTTGTTTGATAGCTCACATCCGGTTTATTGCCGAATTGGTTTGGACGTTTTTCATAAGGCACTTCAAGTCCTGCCGAAGCGGCAAGTTCTTCAACAGCTTCAACAAATTCTAATTTGTCATAATCCATTAAAAATGAAATCGCATTGCCTTTCGCGCCACAGCCAAAGCAATAATAGAATTGTTTTTTTTCACTTACTGTGAAGGATGGTGTTTTTTCGTGATGAAACGGACAGCAAGCTTGATAATCTCGTCCCGCTTTTTTGAGTTTCACGCGTGCATTAATCACATCGACAATATTCGATTTTGTGAGCAGATCATCAATAAACTGGCGTGGAATTGAGCCTTTCATTGCCTTGCCTCCTTGAATACGATGCGAAAGTGCGGTTGATTTTGCGTGACTTTTTTTCGATGAATTTAAAGCAACAAAACCGTGATACCCAAAAGGTTTCACGGTTTGTCTTAACTCGAGTTAGAAAATACTACAAATTAGTATAAACGGGTATTGCGCGCGTTTTCGCGAGCGTTACGTTTAGCGTGACGTTTAGCAAGTGTTGCTTTTTCACGTTTACGGATTGTAGTTGGTTTTTCATAGAATTCACGAGCGCGAACTTCTGCTAAAATACCAGCTTTTTCGCAAGAGCGTTTGAAACGACGTAAAGCTACGTCGAATGATTCGTTTTCACGTACTTTAATTACAGGCATAAGCCAATCACCTCAATGAGTTTAATTTAATTGCAATTTTAAATTTTTATTACTGCCGAATGAACGGCAAATTCAATAAAGGACGCAATTCTAATCGATCTTCCCTGCAAAAGCAAAGGAAAGATCGCCTATTTGCTGAAAATTTGGCGTTTGAACTGGTTTAAGCGGGCTAAACAAGGTAAAATCTTTGCCAATTTTTTTAATAAAATGAGAATAAAATGCGTATTTTAGGAATCGAAACCTCCTGTGATGAAACAGGTGTCGCAATTTATGATGAAGATAAAGGCTTAATTGCTAATCAGCTCTACACGCAAATTGCCTTGCATGCGGATTACGGCGGTGTGGTGCCAGAGCTAGCTTCCCGCGATCACATTCGCAAAACGGCGCCATTAATTAAAGCTGCATTAGAAGAAGCCAATCTAACTGCTGATCAAATCGATGGTATCGCTTATACAAGCGGTCCGGGTTTAGTGGGTGCGTTATTAGTGGGCGCAACAATTGCTCGTTCACTAGCTTATGCTTGGAATGTGCCCGCTATTGGCGTACATCACATGGAAGGTCATCTACTTGCTCCAATGCTTGATGAAAACCGACCGCACTTTCCATTCATTGCCCTCTTAGTTTCAGGTGGACACACACAATTAGTGCGCGTTGATGGAGTAGGGAAATATGAAGTCATTGGCGAATCCATTGATGATGCGGCAGGCGAAGCCTTTGATAAAACCGCGAAATTATTAGGATTAGATTATCCTGGCGGTGCGGCACTTTCACGTTTAGCCGAAAAAGGATCAAAAGATCGCTTTGTATTCCCTCGACCAATGACGGATCGACCTGGTCTTGATTTTAGCTTTTCAGGTTTAAAAACCTCAGCAGCAAACACCATTAATCAGGCGTTCAAACAAGAAGGTGAATTAACCGAACAAACCAAAGCTGATATTGCCTTTGCCTTCCAAGATTCTGTCGTGGATACACTTGCAATTAAATGCAAACGTGCCTTAAAAGAAACCGGTTATAAGCGTTTAGTCATTGCTGGCGGCGTAAGTGCAAACAAAAAATTACGTGAAACCCTTGGCACAATGATGAAAAATCTTGGTGGTGAAGTATTTTATCCGCAACCTCAATTTTGTACCGATAACGGCGCCATGATTGCCTATACGGGCTTTTTACGTTTAAAACAAGGTCAGCACAGCGATCTCGCCATTGATGTCAAACCTCGTTGGGCAATGGCCGAACTCCCTGCAATTTAAGGAAAAAATATGGAAAATATGATTAAAGTAAGAGCCATGCGTGCAGCCGGTATCGCTTGTTTTTTGGTGCTCGCGATTATTGGTGCATGGATTTTTACCACGCCAAGCAGTGATATTGTTGACGCTCTTGCTGAAGCAGGAAAAATGGTGGGAGGAGGTGCCACTTACGGGACCTTTATGCTAGCAGCCTGTCCACCTGTTGCAGGATTCATTGCCTATCATTTCTGGAAATGGGTGATTAAATAATGGCAAAACTCTATTTTTACTACTCTACGATGAATGCGGGTAAATCAACCACATTGTTACAGTCTTCCTATAACTATCGTGAACGCAATATGAACACCATGGTTTATACGGCAGCGATTGATGATCGTTTTGGCGCAGGCAAAGTCACGTCACGTATTGGTATTCATGAAGAGGCGAATTTATTTACGTCAACCAGTGACCTTTTTGCTGAAGTGAGTCAACGTTTACAACAAGAAAAAATTGATTGTGTTTTGGTTGACGAAGCCCAGTTTTTAACGAAACAACAGGTGTATCAATTAAGCGATGTTGTAGATAAACTGAAGATTCCTGTGCTTTGTTATGGCTTGCGTACCGACTTCCAGGCTGAGCTATTTGAAGGCAGTAAGTATTTACTTGCTTGGGCAGATCAACTAGAAGAATTAAAAACAATCTGTTATTGTGGGCGTAAAGCCAATTTCGTTTTACGTTTAAATGAACAAGGTGAAGTCATTAAGGAAGGGGAACAAATCCAAATCGGTGGAAATGACTCTTATCTTTCGGTTTGCCGCTATCATTACAAAGAAAAGTGCGGTCAGCTTTAATCTCATTTTTCAATTTTATACTCGGAGGACAATTTTATGCTAAAGAACAAAACATTCGGCAGTGCCTTAATCATTGCAGGCACGACCATCGGAGCCGGGATGCTCGCGATGCCATTAACCTCTGCCGGAATTGGTTTTGGTTACACTGTTTTATTATTAGTCGGCTTATGGGCGCTGTTAGTTTATAGCGGTTTACTTTTTGTTGAAGTCTATCAAACAGCTGATCGCCTGAATGATGGCGTAGCGACTCTCGCTGAAAAATACTTTGGTATCACTGGACGTGTCTTAGCGACTTTTAGCTTGCTCATTTTACTTTACGCCCTTTCTGCGGCCTACATCACCGGAGGCGGTTCATTATTATCTGGTTTACCAACGGCTTTTGGCTTTGAAAGTCTCTCCTCCGAACTTTCAATCATTTTATTTACCGTCGTACTCGGTGCCTTTGTGGTTGTAGGTACAAGAGGCGTTGATGGTGCCACCCGTATTCTGTTCATCGGTAAATTAATTGCCTTTGCTTTTGTGTTGTTCATGATGTTACCAAAAGTATCTGTCGATAACCTGATGGCCTTACCTTTAAATTATGCTTTCGTGATCTCTGCGGCACCAATTTTCTTTACCTCTTTTGGCTTCCACATCATCATGGGTAGCGTAAATAGCTATTTAGATGGTAGTGTCACTCAATTCCGTAAAGCGATTTTAATTGGTACAGCCATTCCACTGATCGCTTATTTGATATGGCAATTAGCGACTCACGGTGTATTAAGCCAAAATGAGTTCGTACAATTGCTCCAAGCAGATCCAACCCTTAACGGCTTAGTCAATGCCACACGTCAAATCACCAATTCCCACATCATGGGCGAAATCGTGCGTGTGTTCTCTGCACTTGCATTAATCACCTCTTTCCTCGGTGTGATGCTAGGCGTGTTTGAAGGTTTAGGCGATTTATTTAAACGTTACAAATTGCCACACAACCGTTTAACACTTACCATTGCAGCCTTTACGCCACCACTTGCATTTGCCTTGTATTATCCTGAAGGCTTTATCGCTGCATTAAGCTATGCGGGTTTACTCTGTGCGTTCTACTGCTTGATTTTACCTATTGGACTAGCATGGAAAACACGTCAAGCAAATCCAAATCTGTCTTATCGTGTAATCGGTGGAAACGTAACCTTAGTGATAGCCTTAGTAATTGGCGTAATCATTATGATCGTACCATTCTTAATTCAAGCAGGTTATTTACCTGCAGTAGCAGGCTAAAGTGCGGTCAATTTTGAGCGTGTTTTGAGATAAAAAATGGGGCGTATCATCTACGCCCCATTTTGTTTTCTAACCGTTTAATTATGACTGAATTTCTGCAAGGAACTCTTCTTCCGTGAGAACGGTAACACCTAATTCTTGTGCTTTTGTGAGCTTAGAACCCGCCGCATCACCGGCAATCACAAAATCTGTTTTTGCTGAAACCGAGCCGCTCACTTTCGCGCCCATGTCTTGTAATAGCGCTTTAGCTTCATTACGGCCCATTTGAGTTAAGGTTCCGGTTAACACCACTGTTTTACCTTTAAAGCGGTTTTCTGTCACTTCTTTGGTTTCTACGGTTTCCCAACGTACACCTTGAGCGATTAAATCATTCACTATTGCTACATTATGTGGTTCATGCCAAAACGCCAAAATACGATTTGCCACTACTTCGCCCACATCAGGCACTTGCTGTAAGGCTTCTAAACCCGCATTTTGCAACGCTTCTTGGGTTTTGAAATGATTCGCTAAATTCAATGCTGTAGCCTCTCCCACTTCACGGATTCCTAAAGCAAAAATAAAACGTGCTAACGTCGTATTTTTTGCTTTTTCAAGGCTCGCTAAGGCATTTTCGGCTGATTTTGTGCCCATTCTTTCCAAACGGGTTAGCGTAGTTAAATCTAACTTAAATAAATCGGCGGGTGTATGAACTAATTCACGATCCACCAACTGCTCGATTAATTTACCCCCTACGCCATCAATATCCATGGCCTTACGAGAAACGAAATGTTTAAGCGCTTCTTTACGCTGTGCTGCACAGAACAAACCACCCGTACAGCGTGCCACGGCTTCACCTTCAATGCGAACAATAGCCGAATCACATACAGGACAAGTTTTAGGGAAAATGATCGGTCTCGCATCTGCTGGGCGACGGTCGTGCAATACACCAATAATTTGTGGGATCACATCCCCCGCACGACGAATAACCACCGTATCGCCAATCGCAATATCTAAGCGTTCAATTTCATCGCCGTTATGTAATGTGGCGTTACTTACCGTTACCCCTGCCACAAATACCGGTTCCAATTTAGCCACTGGGGTAATCGCCCCTGTTCTGCCCACTTGGAATTCCACATCATTTAAGCGAGTTAATTCTTCTTGCGCAGGGAATTTATAAGCAATTGCCCAACGTGGCGCCTTGGAGATAAAACCTAATTTTTCTTGTAACGCAATATCATTGATTTTCAATACAGTGCCATCAATATCGTAGCCAAGAGAACTGCGTTTATTTTGAATATCACGATAAAAATCCAATACTTCATCTGTGCCGTTACATAAACGGATTTCTGGGTTTACTGGAATCCCAATAGACTTCAACCATTGCAAACGATCATAATGTGTATTCGGTAAATCTACCCCTTCAGCAATACCAATACTATAAGCATTCAAGACCAATGGACGTTTACTCGTAATTTTCGGATCGAGCTGGCGCAACGATCCCGCTGCAGCATTACGCGGGTTAGCAAAAGTTTTCTCACCTTTCTCTAACGCCAGTTGATTTAAACGCTCAAAGCCTGCGTGTGGCATAAATACTTCACCGCGCACCTCTAAACGAGCGGGTGGATTGTCCATTAAAAGCTGCAAGGGAATATTTCGAATCGTGCGGATATTCGCGGTAATATCTTCTCCTGTCGTCCCATCACCACGGGTTGCAGCTTGAGTAAGCACCCCATTCACATACAAAATACTCACCGCTAAACCATCTAATTTGGGTTCACAGCAGAAAGTGAGTGGTTCAGGCAAACGAATAAGGCGATCTTCAATGCGTTTTACGAATGCATAAAATTCCTCGTCTGAAAAGGCATTATCCAAAGACAGCATTGGAATTTCATGACGAATTTGTGCAAAACCTGAAAGCGGTTTGGCGCCTACACGTTGAGTAGGGGAATCTGCCGTAATGAGTTCCGGATGTTCAGCTTCTAACGCTTTAAGTTGATGAAATAAACGATCATATTCCGCGTCAGGAATAGTTGGGTTATCCAATACATGATATTCATATTCATAACGACGAAGATCCTGACGTAATTTATCAATTTGTTGCTGAAGGCTCATAATGTTCTCTAATGGTTTACTCATTGAATTAAAATGGGCGAACCATCGGCTCGCCCAAAGTGCGGTTATTTTTTCGTGCGTTTTATGCGATGCGAGATAAATAATCCTGCTCAGCCATATCATCAAAAATTTCTTGCTGATCAGTCAATACCACGCCACCTAAATCTTCTGCGATGGTTTTCGCTGCGCGAATCATCATGCGTAAGTTCGCCAAATTATTACCTGGCGATGGCAACTGCATAAAGAGCACCACGCCCATAGTTGAAAACTCGGCCATATTGTAATAATCAAACGTACCTGGCTGTTCAATGTTTGCCACACTAAATAATACTGGGCTTGCCACACTTAAATCAAAGTGGCGGTGATACATTTGACGCTCGCCAAAAATGAATCCCAAGTTTTCTAAAGATTGAGATAATTGTGGACCATAGAATTCACGATTTTGATTTGAAATGACATAAAGTTGAACAAAACCGGTGGTTTGTTTTGGTTTTTCCACTTCTACCGGTTCGTGATAGTTAAAATGCACGTTCTCATGAATAGGCTCTTGAGTTGGATTTAATGACATCTCGGCTAACTGCTCACGCAATTCAGGCGAAGAAGAATTCACACCATCAAAATCACTGCTTTGTGCTTCTAATTCTTCGATTGTCATCTCTGCCACACGTGGTTTCGGTTGTACATTCGTTTCAGGATAAACCACAGGTTCAGGCTGTGGCGCAGGAGCAGGTTGCGCCGTATTCATCTCATAAACTGGCTGATTTGGTAAGGAGATTTTAATATCATCCACACTTTTTTCTATTTGACGCGCATCAACTTGAGCATGTTGCTCATCAAAATTTAATTGTTGTTGGCTTGCCGCCTGAGGTGTCACTTTAGGTTGAACATTTTGTTGTACAGGCTGTGCCGCTTGAGCACGATGTGTTAAACGAATATCCGCATTAGGATCAGCGGCTTGCGAAAAAGAATTGACCTCCCCACTTTTAGAAGTGCGGTTAAATGTATTCGCACTTTTAAAATATTTTGATTTCTCACGACGATTTGACCATAATCCGTGTACCACTAAGGCAATTAAAGCAATCACCCCTAGAATGATCAAAATGGTATTTAAGTCCATGCTTGTTGCTCCTTAACGCAATGATTTTTGCTGATCCTATCACATTTCGACAGGTGAAAAAATAGAAAAGCAAACAAGATATTAAAAGGGATGAGATGGAATTTTCCTCAAAAAATATTGTCTTTCTGTGACGTTTTGTATTTTTACTTTTCAATTTAAAGGAACAATGATGATCGATCAAAATGAAATAAAATCTGCTTTCAATCATTTCGTGATGGGTTGGCATTTCATTACGCAAAAAGGTCTCCGACGTTTTGTGATTATGCCAATTCTACTGAATATCGTCCTGCTTACAGGCTTATTTTGGTTATTTGTTTCTCAAATCTCCACAATGATCGACTGGGTAATGAGCTTTATTCCTGATTGGTTAAGCTTTTTAAGTGTGATTTTGCTCGTGCTATCTATTGGCTCAATTCTCTTATTTTTCTATTTTGCCTTTACGACACTTTCAGGCTTTATTGCCGCACCGTTTAATGGATTATTAGCAGAAAAAGTCGAAAAAATGCTGACCGGTGAAGCCGTTAATAATGATGGTTTTGCCGAAATTATGAAAGATGTGCCGCGTATGTTGAACCGAGAATGGCAAAAACTATGGTACAGCTTACCGAAATTTGTGGGCTTGTTCTTATTGAGTTTTATCCCAGTTATTGGGCAAACCATTATTCCAGTACTAACATTCCTATTTACCTGTTGGATGATGGCGATTCAGTACTGTGACTACCCGTTTGATAACCATAAAATTTCTTTTGGCATTATGAAAAATGCGTTAGGCGAAAGACGTTCTCAAAGCTTGACATTCGGGGCATTAATTACCCTTTGTACCGCATTGCCAATCGTGAACTTAGTGATTATTCCTGTGGCGGTCTGTGGTGCAACGGTGATGTGGGTGGAAAATTATCGCTCACAATTAAAATTTGATATGAATTTTGACCGCACTTCAGGTTCAACACAAATTGTGACACGTTCTAATAGTACGGAAATTAAGCCTTCAGGAAATAACATCGTGAATAAATAGCATTTAGTTATAAAATATAGCTATTAACTATTTTTTTTATATAAAAGCCGGTGTTATAACTACTGCATCAATTAATTCCACAATATAAAAGGACAGTAAAATGACAATTTATGCAGATAACTCATACTCAATCGGTAATACGCCATTAGTTCGTTTAAAACACTTCGGACACAATGGTAACGTTGTCGTAAAAATTGAAGGTCGTAACCCAAGCTTTAGCGTGAAATGCCGTATTGGTGCCAATATGATTTGGCAAGCAGAAAAAGACGGCATTTTAACAGCGGGTAAAGAAATTGTAGATGCAACCAGCGGTAACACCGGTATTGCTTTAGCTTATGTAGCAGCAGCACGCGGTTACAAAATCACCTTAACCATGCCTGAAACCATGAGCCTTGAACGTAAACGTTTATTACGTGGTTTAGGCGTGAATCTTGTGCTTACTGAAGGCTCAAAAGGGATGAAAGGTGCGATCGCTAAAGCAGAAGAAATTGTGGCGTCTAACCCAAATCATTATGTGATGCTAAAACAATTTGAAAACCCGGCTAACCCGGATATTCACCGTCAAACTACTGGTGAAGAGATCTGGAAAGATACTGAAGGTAAAGTTGATGTCGTAGTGGCTGGTGTCGGTACCGGCGGTACAATTACCGGTATTTCTCGTGCGATCAAATTAGATCACGGTAAAAAAATTACCTCTGTAGCGGTTGAACCAACAGAATCACCTGTTATTAGCCAAACCCTTGCTGGTCAAGAAGTGAAACCGGGTCCACACAAAATTCAAGGTATCGGTGCGGGCTTCATTCCAAAAAACTTAGATTTATCATTAATTGATCGCGTGGAAACTGTAGATAGCGATACGGCAATTGCGACCGCTCGTCGCTTAATGGCTGAAGAAGGTATTCTTGCGGGTATTTCTTCAGGTGCTGCAGTGGCTGCGGCTGACCGCTTAGCAAAACTACCTGAATTCCAAGATAAGTTAATCGTCGCGATCTTACCTTCTGCATCAGAACGTTATTTAAGTACGGCGTTATTCGAAGGTATTGAAGCTTAATCTATTGATTGAATTCATTTTATCTAAGGTCTGTTTTTACAGACCTTTTTTTGTTTATTAATTAAACAAATTTTATTTAATATAACTAAAGGAAATAATTCATAAATAAATAATACTTTTCTTTTCTTTTTCGCTTCTTATAATTCATTTCACTTTCGTTATTTATCTAAAAAAGGAATACTTATGAAAAAATCATTTTTTAGCACCGCACTTTTAGCGGCAGGATTAGCCCTTTCTACTTTTGCTAACGCCGGTGAAATTGCTGATCGCGTTGAACAAACTAAAACCTTATTAGTCGGTACTGAGGGAACCTACGCACCATTTACTTTCCACGACAAAGATGGCAAGTTAACAGGTTTCGATGTGGAAATTATCGAAAAAGTTGCACAAAAATTAGGTTGGAAAGTTGAATTTAAAGAAACCGCTTGGGACGGCATGTATGCAGGTTTGAACGCAAAACGCTTTGATGTTATTGCGAATCAAACCAATCCAAGCCCAGAACGTTTAAAAAAATATGATTACAGTGCACCTTATAACTACTCTGCCGGCGTAATCGTGACAAAAGGCGATAACGATAGCATTAAATCATTCCCTGATTTAAAAGGTAAAAAATCTGCACAATCTGCAACCAGTAACTGGAGCAAAGATGCACGTGATAATGGTGCAATTATTGTGACCGTTGATAGCTTGGCGCAAAACCTTGAAGCGGTAAAACAAGGTCGTGTTGATGCAACAGTAAACGATAAATTAGCAGTATTAGATTACTTCAAAAAACAACCTAATGCAGGCTTAAAAATTGCTGTAGAAAGTGATAAAAAAATCCCGACCGGTTTTGCTTTCTTGAAAGGTGAAGAACCGCTTATTGCAAAAGTGAACCAAGCACTTGAAGAACTACGCAAAGACGGAACTTTAAAACAACTTTCAATCAAATGGTTTGGCGATGACATTACTCAATAATTGGTTAGCAAGCCTTCCATTTATGACCACAGAACGAGCTGATTATGTAATCAGCTCGTTTTGGCCTATGATGGAAGGGGCAATTTTATATACAATCCCCCTTGCGGTCATTTCCTTCTTTTGTGGTTTATTCATTGCAGTTATCGTGGCTGTGATTTGCACATTGCCACATCCCAATTTAATGACCAAAATACTGCAGGGCATTTGTCGCACTTATATTTCAATTATTCGTGGCACGCCAATGTTGGTGCAGATCTTCATTATCTTCTACGGTTTACCTGAAGTTGGCATCAAACTTGAGCCTTTCCCAACCGCAATTATTGCATTCTCCATTAACATTGGTGCTTATGCCGCAGAAACAGTGAGAGCCTCCATTCTTGCGATTCCTAAAGGTCAATGGGAAGCCTCTTATGCGATAGGCATGAATTACACACAAGCTTTCGTGCGTACCATTATGCCGCAAGCGTTACGAATTTCCGTTCCTTCGCTATCAAATACCTTCATTAGCACAGTGAAAGATACGTCTCTGGCATCACTCGTTTGGATTGCGGAATTATTTCGTGTGGCGCAAAACATCACGGCTGAAAACTACGAATTTATTTTAATTTATAGTGAAGCGGCCCTCATTTATTGGGTATTCTGTTTTGTGCTGTCAATGGGACAAACCCGTTTAGAAAAACGCCTTTCTCGCCATTTATAAGGACTGTTTATGTTAAAAGTCACGAATATTCAGAAAAGTTTTAATGGCCACCATGTATTAAAAGGCATTGATTTTGAAATTAATAAAGGTGAAGTGGTTGCCATTCTAGGCCCATCAGGTTCAGGCAAAACCACTTTTTTACGCTGTTTAAATTTGCTCGAACGCCCAGAAAAAGGTGTATTAGCATTTACTGATGGAAGCTTAACCATTGATTTTAGCAAGAAGATCAGCAAAGCCGATGAACTAAAATTGCGTCGTCGTTCTTCAATGGTATTCCAACAATACAATCTGTTTCCCCATCGCACAGCACTCGAAAATGTGATGGAAGGCATGGTAGTTGTACAAAAACAAGCGAAAGAGATTGCACGTGAAAAAGCCTTGGCATTATTGGAAAAAGTCGGTTTAAAAGCAAAAGCGGATTTATACCCCTCTCAACTTTCTGGTGGTCAACAGCAACGTGTAGGAATTGCCCGAGCCTTAGCGGTTAAACCTGATATCATCTTGTTAGATGAGCCTACTTCCGCACTTGACCCTGAACTTGTCGGTGAAGTATTGCAGGCACTCAAAATGCTCGCACAAGAAGGTTGGACAATGATTATCGTCACCCATGAATTGAATTTTGCCAAAGACGTGGCTGATCGTGTGATTCTTATGGAAAATGGTCAAGTTGTTGAACAAAATACAGCGGCAAACTTCTTCAGCCGCCCTCAACAAGAACGTACAAAGCAGTTCTTATTGCAAGCTAAAATGCCAATGGAATTCGAAGATTATTGTATTTAATCAAACTTCTAAATATAAAAAGAGCGGTCAAAAAACACCATGAATTTTGACCGCTCTTTCTATTTGAATAAATTACATAATGGCGTTATAGAATACTGCTGCTAAAGCCGCCCCGATAAATGGCCCTATAACCGGCACCCAACTGTATCCCCAGTCAGCTTTAGTTTTTAATGTACCACCCAGGAAAAGACCTAAGGTTAAGCGCGGACCAAGATCTCGAGCGGGATTGTTCGCAGAACCGGTTGTTCCACCTAAGCTTAAACCTATTGCCCAAACTAAAATCGCAACTGGTAATGCCCCGATAGAGCCCAAACCAATTGGTGTACTTTCTGCCGTGCCAGGTAAAGTGATGTTTGCCCCTGCAAGATAGAAAATAACGAAGACTAATACGAAGGTACCAACGATTTCGTTCACTAAGTTGATTGGATAGTTACGAATTGCTGGTTCAGTACAGAAACAAGCGCGTTTTAAACCCTCTTCTTCGGTCGCTGCAAAGTGATCTTTATACATAATATAAACCAACAACGCACCTACCATGCCCCCCACCACTTGTGCCGCGATGTAGCCTGGTACCAGCTCCCAAGCAAATACACCCTTCATTGCCACACCAAGTGTTACCGCTGGATTTAAGTGCGCCCCGCTGTAAGGACCTGTCACAACAACGGCCACATACACCGCAAATGCCCACGCGGTAGTAATCACAATCCAACCAGAACTTTGCCCTTTCGTTTTATTTAAACATACGTTGGCCACCACACCGTTACCTAACAGGATGAGAAGTGCTGTGCCAAAAAATTCTGCAAAATAGGCATTCATAAGAGAATCTCCAAATAATGATTAACTTAATGATTTCATTAAAGAAATCTTGCTTTGCAATTCGTTTCGTTGTTTGATCAAATATTGAGATACTCAAAGTGAGTGGCGCCATTATCTAGTTTTAACCAATTAATTCAATAGATGAAATCGATCTATTTTCTAAAAATGCGACAAAGATCACATTATTTTGTGCGTTAACGCAATCGATTGCATATTTTCAGAGAAAAATCTGTGATGCTAATCACAAAACCCAACATTGCTTGTTCCAATTAGATTCGAATTCAATTAAGTTAGGCTCGCAATTTGTTCGTTTAAGCTCAAAATTTCTTCATTCATTTAATGAGAGTGCCAAGCACTCTAAGGAATAGAACCATGACAGACAAAAAATACATCATCGCTTTGGACCAAGGTACCACAAGCTCTCGTGCAGTATTATTAGATCACAATGCGAATGTTGTTGAAATCGCCCAACGTGAATTTACACAAATTTATCCACGCGCAGGCTGGGTGGAACATAATCCAATGGAAATTTGGGCAACACAAAGTTCAACATTAAACGAAGT
>JAWHBY010000016.1:0-28779 GCA_032568935.1 Parahaemophilus parainfluenzae | reverse complement strand
ACCATCAATTTTCTTATTGATAGTATCGCCCAATGAGTATAGCTGACTACCGTTTACTGCATCTTTGCTATTGGCATTAACTTCACCATCTGCGACATTGCTAATTTTCTTATTACCAGCATTAACACCTGATTTAGTTACACTTGGACCACCAGTAATAGTCAAACCATCTGTATTTAAAACAGTATCACCAGCTGTCACATTACCTGTAGCATTAACATTAGTAACATTAATTGTTTTATTTAAATTAAATGTTACATTGTCGTCTGTTGCATTTTTGGTAATTTGAATATTGCCATCGGTGTTATTCAAATCAACTGTTTCACCCGGTGCAACACTACTACTATTGGCACCATTAGCAGTTAAATTCCAGCCTTTATTAACCACCTTTTTCACATCATTCAATTGTGAAACATTCACTGCATCTTTATCATCGGTACCTGCTTCAACACCAGTGATTTTTTTGTTGCCTGCATTAATGCCTGATTTAGTTACACTCGGCCCACCATTAACAGTTAAACCATCGTTATTGATAGTCGTATCGCCTGCTTTGACGCTAGTAACGTTAAGCACTTTGTTTAACTTAACTTGAACACCATTAGGCTTCGCTTCAGTCGTAATATTATCATCACCTGTAATTTCAACTTCATCGCCTAATTTTTTCACATTTGATTTGCTGCTATCACCAGTGAATGTTAAACCTTTTGTACTTACTGTGGTATTTGCATCTACACCTTGTTTAATCTCATCTTTTGTTTTTTGAGATAAATCAAGATGATAGTTAGTTACAGAAGCATCTCCAACATTTTGGGCACCTTTATTTTCTACAGTTAACGCATCGGTTGTCGTTACATTTGCAGAGGTATCTACACTATCTACTTTATAAATAGTTTGCCCATTTGCACCGGTTTCTAACGTAACACTTGTATTTTTACCCGCCTTAACTTCTGTTTTAGCTGCATTTAACTGAGAAACATTGACTGCATCACTTGGATCTGTTCCATTTGCTACATTGGTGATTTTCTTATCACCGGCATTAACCCCTGCATCTTTATCGATTGAAATAGGACCAACATCAACATGGTCAAAACTTACCTTATTACTTGTTGCAATAGTAAATTCCTTACCATTTTGAGAAATAGATATATTTTTACCATCAATAAATTTAACAGTATTGCCAGCCTTAACAGCTTCTTTGGTATTGTCATTTGCAACGACATTCCAATAAGTATTGTTGATTGCATCTGCAACAGAAGTTGCAGTCACTGGAGCATCCCCGTTAGCTGGTGTATTAACTTGTCCATCGTTACCAGCAGAAATCGTGGTTGTATTCACATCCACTTTGAAGGTTTTGACGCCATTCACATCTCGGCTACTTGCGGTCGTATTTTTGCCATTTTCAATATCAACTAAGCCTTTAATCACATTTTTGCCATCAGGGTTAATATTGTCTAGGCTTTGATTTGCGGCATTATCAATTTTATTTTTCGTTGCAGTATCAATTTTTACTTCAATGCCATTTGCTTTAGCTTCTGTTTGCAAACCATTTGTACCAGTAATATTTAAACTTTGGGTAGCTAGATTCACTGAGCCAGTACCAGAATTGCCTGCAGTATTTAAGTTAATCGCATTAATTGCTGTATTTACTGCATCACCCGTAACAACTTTATTATCGCCGGCAACAACCGTATTAGATTTATTTAATCTAAATACAATATTATCTGTATCTGCAGCACTCGTGATATCTGCACCATCACCTTTGATAGCGAGTGAATCACCTAATTTTTTCGTAGTACTTCCAGTATTACCAGTAAATGTAATTGGTTTATTACGTACACTATTAATTGCATCTACAACATCACCAGCATTTGCAATCGCATTTCTATTTGGAGTAGACGCATTACTTTGTGCATCAGAAGAAATCGTCGTAGTATTTACATTAAACGTCACATCAGTTCCATTTGCTGTTTTCGTTACAACTGCAGTTGTTTGTGTGCCATTTTTAAAATTAACTACATTATTATTGTTAATTCTCGCTTTAGAAGCATTATTTTCTAATACATTAAAACCACTGTTATTTAATACGGTGTAAAGTTGTGAACCATTGATTGCATCCGTTGAAGTCGCAGAAAGACGACCTGCCGCTACATTGTGGATTTGACGCTCTTCTCCAGCCTTACCGACAGAAACAGCTCCCCCCATCGTAGATGAGCTTGCCGCAAATCTAATCGTTGTATCTGCACCAGCAGCATCTTTAAATGTTGCACTTGAAGATGTTGCATCAAATGCATTTGAACCCGCTTCAGAATGAGAACCTAAAGCAACAGAACGATATGCATTACTTTTAGCATGTGGCCCCAAAGCAACAGCACTGTTCGCACTTGCATTAGCAAGTGAACCTAACGCTACTGCATCTTGCTCAATGGCTTTAGCCGTATAACCTAATGCTATAGTTGCACGTTGTCTTGCTTCTGAGTAAGCCCCTTGAGAAATTGCAAAAGCCTCTTTTGCACTTGCTGAATATCCAGTTGCGATAGAATGTTCCACCGCCGCATTAGAGCTCACTCCCATTGCAATAGAATATCTTCCTGATGCATTTGAGCCTAAACCAAACGCCATAGAAGATCCGCCACTAGCACGACTTGCCCCCCCCATCGCAATGGTGTTATCACTGCTACCAACAGCACCATCACCAAAAGCTAATGCGTTTATCCCCGAAGCATTAGCATTAGTACCTAAAGCTATTGAGTTTACTGCTGAGGTTTTAGCATTCCACCCTAATGAAATAGCATTAGGTTGGCTGGCTTGTGAATTTAAACCCACAGCAATGCCACGATCAGCTGTTGAACTTGCATTAGGTCCAATTGCAATCGCATCTGTTGCACTCGCCCCATCATTATTGCGGTTTTGTGCTACACTAGACTTCACAGAAAAATAACGAATTTTTTCTAATGAACTGAGAACTCCATACAATTGAGAACCATTAATTGCATCAGTAGAATTTGAAGATATGTCACCTGGCGCAACGTTAATTAATTGACGTTCAAAACCTTTAGAACCAAAAGAAACGACATCACCGGCATCAACACGTGATCCACCAGCCCACGTATAAGTTTCACCTAAAATAGTACGAGTCGCATAGGCTCTTCCTACTTCGTCAGTGACAGAGGCCGTACCGATAGCAACGGAATTGAGCTTATTCGCTTTAGCTCCTACGCCAAGCGCTACTGAACCAAATGCTGTAGCTTTAGATTTAGTCCCCAATGCAGTAGATAAATCAGCTGTCGCTTCAGATTGAACACCGAGTGCAACAGACGCCTCACCAGATACTGTATCGCTATATGATGTAGCATTCATAGTATCCCCTGTCATTCGATTATAAATGTCTCGAAGGGCTTTATTATTTAGATCATACTCTCCAGTTTTCACACCAGCGTCGTTATAATCTATAAATTTATCAGCCCCCACATATCTTTTCGAACCGGCCTGATCAAGATCGTCACCACCAATAGCAACCGAGGAATTACCATCTGCTCGAGTATTTCCCCCAATAGAGATTGATTGATCCCCCTTAGCCCAAGCACTTAAGATTCGACTTCCAGGAGTTATACTCCCACCTGAAGAACCAATCGCAATAGACTGATTGACTCGACGATCATTTTGTCCAACCTGCGCTCCAGCACCAATAAGAATATTATAGTTTCCAGCGGTCGAACCTAGAGTACCGGCACCCTTACCAATTGCAATACCATTTATATACGGGTTTTTAGCACTGTTTCCTACTGTGATAGTATCATAGCTCGTTGCAGTTGAATTACTATCACCAATAGCAATGCCATTAGAATAAACATTACTATCGACCACGCCTCCAGCAACAAATTTAGCTTGTACTTGGGAAGCCCCCCCCATCATACACATGGTCAAAATAGATAATTTAAAAAGGTTTACCACGTTTGACTTTTTCACTTCTGAGCTGAGTTTTCCTCTATTCCTTGCGAGTTCAGAAACCACTACAAAAGATTGAGTCACATTATTCCAAATAATTTTAAAAACTTTGTTCATAAAAAATCACCAAATAGAGTTAAAGGAGGAAATTGAATATATGTATAAATTTTCAACAAAAATAAACATTCCTATTATAAGGTAATTAAGCTTAAGAGCAAGACATCGTTAGGTAATAATTAAACAAAAAAGCCTCCCCACATCAAGATATACCCTTTTAGAGGTATTTTATTTGGAAATGTTGATCAACCTCAAATTTTTGAAAAAAAACCGTATAAAAACTACTACTTTTTGGTATCTTATGCTTGCGTTGAGCCATTTTTATGAGTGAATTCAAAAGCTTAATAGGAATTGTTCGCATTTTAAATTGTTTTTTATTCTTTCCTAATGGAGTGATTATCGTGAACGCATTGAGAAAAAGCCTTATTCTGGCGACTTCTTTCGCAGCTTTAGGTGTGTATAACTCAGCGATGGCTGAAATGGTATACAAGCCTGTTGAACAACCTGTGGAAGCACCAAACCCTAATTTAAAAATCGAAGCAGTGAATGAAAAATTTGCTGAGAAATATCCTAGCCAATTCAATTCGTGGAAAGCGACTGAAAAAGGCGACAAAATCATCTATGCTGATGAACAAGATCCTCGTTTAATCGTGTTATGGGGGGGCTATTCTTTCGCAAAAGAATATAACGCACCTCGTGGTCACGTTTATGCAGTAGAAGATGTACGTAATATTTTACGTACTGGTGCGCCCAAAAATGCAAATGATGGCCCTCAACCAATGGCATGTT
Organism: Parahaemophilus parainfluenzae; assembly: GCA_032568935.1. Taxonomy (GTDB): domain Bacteria; phylum Pseudomonadota; class Gammaproteobacteria; order Enterobacterales; family Pasteurellaceae; genus Haemophilus_D; species Haemophilus_D parainfluenzae_AE. Next base: position 23,988 of record JAWHBY010000016.1, on the reverse strand, counting down.
GGACTTGTAAAGGTCCAGACGTTCCTCGTTTAATTGCAGAATGGGGTGAAGATGGTTACTTTGGTGCAAAATGGGCTAAAGGTGGACCTGAAGTGGTCAACTCAATCGGTTGTGCAGACTGTCACGATACTACATCAAAAGACTTTGCCGAAGGCAAACCAGCATTACGTATTGCTCGTCCACACGTTCTTCGTGCATTAGATCACTTAAATAATGCACTTCAAGCAAAAGCAAAAGCTGAAGGTAAAGAACAAGCTAACTTAAGCTTTAACACCGCTGCTCGCACTGAAAAACGTGCTGAAGTTTGTGCTAACTGTCACGTTGAGTACTACTTCGCAGGTGATTTAAAACAAGTAACCTTCCCTTGGGATAACGGTCAAACTGTTGATGACATCGAAAAATACTACGATGATATCGGTTTCAGTGACTGGACTCACTCTCTTTCTAAAGCACCAATGTTAAAAGCTCAACACCCTGACTTTGAAATTTGGTCTTTAGGTATGCACGGTAAAAACGGCGTAACTTGTATCGACTGTCACATGCCTAAAGTACAAGGTAAAGACGGTAAAGTTTACACCGACCACCAAATCCAAAACCCATTCGATGCATTTGATACCACTTGTGCAAACTGTCACGATCAAAGCAAAGAAAAACTTAAAGACATCGTTGCTTCACGTAAAAAAGAAGTGAAAGATGTAATGGGTCGTTTAGAAGATCAAGTTGTTCGTGCTCACTTTGAAGCGAAAGCGGCATGGGATGCAGGTGCAACTAAAGAAGAAATGGAACCTGCTTTAATGGATATCCGTCACGCTCAATGGCGTTGGGACTACGCAGCAGCAAGCCACGGTGGTCACATGCACGCACCTGATGTAATGCTTCGCGTATTAGGTTCTGGTATCGACAAAGCAGCGGATGCACGTGCTAAACTTGCAGCAATCTTAACTAAACATGGCGTGAAAACTCCGGTTGAAGTACCAGATATTTCTACAGCTGATAAAGCATGGAAAGTAATGGGTATTGATATTGAGAAAGAACGTAAAGCGAAAAAAGAATTCTTAGAAACTGTTGTACCTCAATGGGTAAAAGAAGCGAAAGCCAATGGCAAATTAGCTGAAGATACCGCAACAAAACAATAAAAAAAGAACCGCACTTTGTAACTAAAGTGTCGAAGTGCGGTCATTTTTAACCATATATTTGAGGTAATCAGAATGAATTTAACTTCTTTAATCAGCAAATCGGCAAAATCCCTTGCATTGCTTGCAATGCTTGCGGCAATGCCAATGGCTGCTAGTGCGGAAGAGATGGCAAAAACACCTGCCTCTCAACTCACTTATGAGCCACAATTGGATAACCAACGTGATCCAAACCAATATTGTGCAAAATGTCACAAATTTGACCAAGTTGATAAAAACCAAACTTTAGATCAATCTGGTGGTGAATTACACTTTGGTAAATTCCACGGCGCACACTTAAATCAAAAAAGCCCTAACACAGGTAAACCAATTAACTGTGTAAACTGTCACGGTAATATTTCGGAAGATCACCGTCGTGGTGCAAAAGATGTGATGCGTTTTGATGGCGATATCTTTGGTGATAAAAAACCAATGTATACCGCGCAAGAACAAAACCAAGTTTGTTTTGCTTGTCACCAACCTGCAAAACTTCGTGAAAAACTTTGGGCGCACGATGTTCACGCAATGAAATTGCCTTGTGCAAGCTGCCACACATTACACCCGAAAGATGATGCGATGAAAGGTATTCAACCGAAAAATCGTGTGAAACTTTGTGTAGATTGCCACGGCGAACAACAAAAACGCAAAGCGGCAAAAGACGCACAATCACAAACGCAATCAACCGAACAAAAGGATAAATAATGACAGCTTGTTCACGCCGAAACTTTGTTTCCGGCATGGGGGCATTAATCCTTATGACGGGGACATCAGTTACCTCTTTAGCGAAAGAGGAAAAGGCGGATAAACCGAAACGCTATGCAATGGTACACGACGAAACAGCTTGTATCGGCTGTACCGCTTGTATGGATGCTTGTCGTGAAACAAACCACGTTCCTGAAGGCGTTTCACGTTTGGAAATTCTCCGTAGTGAACCTTACGGCGAATTCCCAAATCAAGAATACGAGTTTTTCCGTCAATCTTGCCAACACTGTACAAACGCCCCTTGCGTGGCAGTTTGTCCAACCGGTGCATCATTTATTGATCCTGAAACAGGTATCGTAGATGTGCATAAAGATCTTTGTGTAGGTTGCCAATACTGTGTTGCAGTTTGTCCTTACCGCGTACGTTTCATTCATCCAGTACACCGTACTGCGGATAAATGTAACTTCTGTCGCGATACAAACTTAGCAGCTGGCAAACAACCTGCTTGCGTAGAAGCTTGTCCAACCAAAGCATTAACCTTTGGTGATATGAATGATCCAAGCAGTGCAGTTTCCCGCAAAGTGAAAGAAAATCCGGTTTATCGCACTAAAGTGGAATTAGGTACTCAACCAAATCTTTACCATATTCCATTCCAACACGGGGAGCCAAGAAGATGACATTAGATTATCCTGTTCCGTTTCACACACCTAATTTGGTGTGGGATTCAACAATCGCTATCTATTTGTTCTTACTTGGTATTTCTTCCGGTGCGGTACAATTAGCGATTGCTTATAAACGTAGTAACAAATTAGAAAATCCAAGCAAAAACTGGATTATCCGAGCAGCCGCCGTTTTAGGTTCTGTGCCAACATTAATTGGTTTAACCCTATTAATTTTCCACTTGGCACGTCCTTGGACATTCTGGAAATTGATGTTTAACTATCAATTCAACTCTGTAATGTCTATGGGGGTAATGTTATTCCAAGTTTATATGCTGTTCTTGGTATGTTGGTGTGCCGTTATCTTCAAAGAAGATATCATGGCACTTATCCAACGTTTTATGCCAAAACTTGGTTTTGTCGGTAAAATTATCAATGTATTAGAACGTTTAACTGGTCCTGTAGAAATCATTCTCTTCATCTTAGCCGCTGTGCTAGGGGCTTATACCGGTTTCTTACTATCAGCATTGATCAGTTACCCAATGTTAAATAACCCTGTTCTACCAGCGTTATTCTTGGCTTCAGGTACCTCTTCCGGTATCGCTGCAACCTTCTTATTTATCCTTATCGCAGGTAAATTAAAAGGTGATAGCCATGAATCACACTTCATTCACAAATTCGAAGTGCCAATTATGGTAACTGAACTTGGTTTATTAATCTGCTTCTTTGTTGGTCTACACTTTGGTGGCGGTCAGAAAGTAGTTGCATTACACAATGCACTTTCCGGCTTCTGGGGGGCCGTGTTCTGGATTGGGGTATTCTTAATTGGTATCATCATTCCTCTACTTGCAAACCTTGCAGCAAAAGACAGCTTAAAATACAACAAGAACTTTATTATCCTTGTGTCAATTTTCGACTTAATCGGGGTTCTCTGCTTACGTTACTTTATCTTGTATGCAGGACAACTTACCGTTGCGTAAGGATAAATTTCTTATTTAATAAAAAGGCGTATACAATACGCCTTTTGTTTATTTAGAAGGCTAAAGTGCGGTTAATTTTACGCATGTTTTTCATGCTTAAAATCAACCTTATTTTGTAAAATACAACCTTTAATACTGAAGAATACTATGCTTCCCGAACTCGGATTTCTCTCATTGCTCTTTGCCACTACCGCGGCGCTCTTACTTTCCATCGTGCCGCAAATTGGTATTTGGCGAAATAAACCCACTCTCACTAATACAGCTTGGGGATTAAGCTATTGCTTCGGTATTTTTACAAGCGTATCCATCGGTATTCTCGCCTACTCTTTTGCGACAGATGATTTCACATTGGAATACGTGGCAGCACATTCCAATTCTCAACTACCGACATTTTTCAAAGTTGCCGCTACTTGGGGCGGACATGAAGGATCCATTTTATTTTGGCTTTTCACATTAAGTCTTTGGTTGGTGGCTTTTGCCTTTTTCTCTCGCAAAAATGACCGCACTTTTTCTGCGCAAACTCTGTCTTTACTCGGCTTAATTTGCCTTGGGTTTGCTATTTTCATTTTGTTCTACTCCAATCCATTTGGACGTGCATTCCCTGCTCCTGCAGAAGGGCGAGATCTCAACCCAATGCTGCAAGATATTGGCTTAATTTTCCATCCACCACTTTTATACGTCGGCTATGTGGGCTTTGCCGTTAACTTCGCTATGTCGATTTCAGCCTTAATCTTTAATCGTTCTGCACAAGCGATCGCACGTGCTATGCGAGCTTGGGTGCTCGTTTCTTGGTTATTCTTAACCTTAGGGATCGTGCTCGGTGCATGGTGGGCATATTACGAATTAGGCTGGGGTGGTTGGTGGTTCTGGGACCCTGTAGAAAATGCCTCGCTTATGCCATGGTTATTGGGACTTGCACTTTTACACAGCTTGATGGTGACTGAAAAACAAGGGATGTTTAGCTACTGGACAATACTCTTTTCCCTACTCGCTTTTGCATTCAGTGTATTAGGCACATTTATTGTTCGTTCAGGTGCATTAACCTCCGTTCACGCCTTTGCTTTAGATAGCTCCCGTGGTTATGTGCTATTACTCATTTTCTTCTTACTGACTGTCGGCTCGCTCAGTTTATTTGCGCTACGCACAAATACCAACGAAAGTGCGGTCAAATTTCCGCTTATTTCTAAAACCGGAGCGATTTTAGGCTTAAACATCGTATTGACCGTGGCAACCGTCAGCACATTCTTAGGCACTTTCTATCCAATGCTATTCCAAGCCATGAATTGGGGAAGTATTTCTGTGGGCGCGCCTTACTTTAATAGCATTTTCTTGCCCTTGCTCACACTAGTGCTTTTTGCCATGGCAGGCACACTTTGCTTAAACTGGTTTCAATCAGATAAAAAACGCTTTTTCAAACGCTTGTTATTACTTATTCCAGCTGCAGTAATTACTTATGGCATGATTTGGAATGCGCTGCAGAATGACAGTGCGTTACGTTTCTATTTCTTCGCTTATATATTACTTACCCTCGCTATTTGGGTATTATTCGTCACCTTATGGCAAAATTGGGCAAAAGTAGGACTGGCCTATTTCGGGATGATTCTCGCACACTGCGGCGTGGCTATTGCCACAATGGGCGCTGTAATGAGTAGTTACTTTGGCAGTGAATTAGGTGTTAGACTCGCGCCACAACAAAGCCAACAATTAGGTCAATTTGAATTCCACTACGATCGTTTTTCCAATGAAATTGGACCAAACTTTACCGCCGAAGTCGCTTTCTTTAGCGTATCAAAACAAGGCAAACCTTACGCTGAAATTGTACCAGAACGCCGCTATTATGATGTTCGCACCATGACCATGAGTGAAGTAGGGTTAGATGCTGGCTTTTGGGGCGATTTATATATTGTGATGGGTGATAACTTAGGCAAGGGCGAATTCACGTTCCGCTTACATTACAAACCACTTATTCGCTGGTTATGGCTCGGAGGCATTTTAATGGCACTTGGCGCATTATGTTCAGCCATCAATTTGAAGAGAAAACGCGATGAATAAAAAGTTTATTTTGTTTTTACCACTGATTTTATTATTGAGCGTTTGCTTACTGCTTTTTGTTGGCTTACATAAAGATCCAAAACAAATTGCCTCTGCCCTCATTAATAAGCCCGTGCCGGAATTCTATCAAGCAAATCTACTTGAACCGAGTCAAATCGTCAGCCCAAGAGATTTCCCCAAAAAGCCTTTTCTGCTTAATGTGTGGGGAAGTTGGTGTGGCTATTGCCAACAAGAACACCCTCTTTTGATGGAAATTTCAAAAGAAGTGCCCATCGTTGGCATCGACTATCGTGACAAGCCTCAAAATGGCATTGCGATGCTCGAACGTATGGGCAATCCATTCATACTTACCATTGACGATAGCCGTGGTGAATTTGCGATGCAATTAGGCGTAGATGGTGCACCAGAAACCTATGTTGTCGATGAGCACGGCATGATCCGTTATCGTCATTCTGGCTATATGGATCGTGAAACGTGGCTTACCGAAATCAAACCAAAACTTGATGAATTAACTAAAAAGTAAAATGAAAAAATTAACCCGATTTTTGACCGCACTTTTACTGACTTTCACCCTTTTTGCTCACGCAGAAATGGTGGATACCTATGCGTTTAAAAACCAAGCCGATCGTACTCGTGCTGTTGAACTGGCAAAATCCTTACGTTGCCCACAATGTCAGAATCAGAACTTAGTTGAGTCCAATTCGCCGATTGCTTATGACTTACGTATTGAAGTCTATAAAATGGTGGATGAAGGAAAAACGAATCAGCAAATTATCGACACGATGACTGCACGTTTCGGTAATTTCGTGAACTATAAGCCCCCTTTCCAATGGAATACGGCACTCCTCTGGTTATTGCCTATTTTGCTATTAATTGGTGCTTTTGCGTTGATTTTGTTTTCCACCAAAAAATCAGAAGACGAACCCAAACCACTTGAAAATCAACCTCATACAGCGCCTAAAGAAGAAAAAAGTGCGGTTAAATTTGAAACCAAATCCGCCATTTGGGTCTTTGCTATTTTATTAGTTCTTCCTTTAGGTTATTACTTCTCCCTTGATCGTTTTGAGCGTGTTCAAAAAGGCGAAAAAGAGATGGTTGAGCTTGCCAATAAAAAAGCCGATACATCAATGGTGCACCAAAAAGAGGATATGGTGCTCAAAATTCAAAATAAAATTCGAGAAGATGTGAATAACCCTGAGCTTTGGGCTCAGCTAGGTGATGCTTATATGCAAAATGATGAATTTGATCATGCGCTCATCGCCTATAGCAATGCAGAAAAAATTTCAGGCACAACACCCGCTATTTTAGGCTTAAAAGCAACCGCACTTTATTATCAAGCCGGCCAAACTATCACGCCTGAAATCCAACAAATAATGGATGAAGCGTTAAAACAAGATAAACATGAAATCTCGGTAATCACATTATTGGCGACTGAAGCCTTTAAAAATCATGAAGCTGAAAAAGCCAAAGCTTATTGGCAGCAATTATTAGATTCAGGTAATGCTGCCGTGGATCGTCGTACTGTTATCCAACGAATCAAAATGATAGACTATTTTGAAAAAGGACAAACCTCACAATAAGCTATGTCTCATTATTCAGAAAATATCATCATTGGAGCCGGTGCTGCCGGCTTATTTTGTGCCGCCCAGTTAGGCAAACTAGGTAAACAAGCCACAATTTTTGATAACGGCAAGAAAATTGGCCGAAAAATTTTAATGTCTGGTGGCGGATTCTGTAATTTCACCAATATGGAAATCACATCTGGCCGTTATATCAGCCAAAACAAACACTTCGTCAAATCTGCCTTAAAACGTTATACACAATGGGACTTCATCGCTTTAGTCGCCGAGTACGGTATTCCTTACCACGAAAAAGAATTAGGTCAGTTATTTTGTGATAACGGTGCAGAAGACATCGTAAAGATGCTCGGAACGGAATGTGACAAATACGGTGTTAGCATTCAATTATGCAGTGAAGTCAGTGATATTGAAGCCGTTGAAAACAATCCTAAAGTGCGGTTTAAATTAAAGGTAAATACGGTTGAATGGCAATGCCAGAATTTAATTATCGCCACAGGTGGGCTCTCCATGCCTGGCTTAGGCGCTTCGCCTTTTGGCTATCAAATAGCAGAACAATTTGGGTTAAATGTGATTCCTCCGCGTGCAAGCCTTGTACCGTTCACATGGCGAGAAAGTGACAAATTCTACTCGGCACTCTCTGGTGTTTCATTAGATGTGGCGGCGACAAATCAAAACAAAACCTTTACTCATCAAATGCTATTCACCCATCGTGGTTTATCTGGTCCTGCCATTTTGCAAATATCCAATTATTGGCAACCGGGTGAAAGCATTCATTTAGATTTATTACCTTATAACGATATTCGTCATCACCTGGATGAAATGCGTCAATCTTCACCTAAATTACAATTAAAAACCGTATTAAGTCGATTATTACCGAAGAAATTAATTGAGCTTTGGTTAGAACAAGGCTTGATTCAAGACGAAGTGATCGCGAACTTAAGTAAAGTGCGGTTAGACAATCTAGAGAATTTAATCCACAATTGGCAATTTATACCTAATGGCACTGAGGGCTACCGCACGGCTGAAGTCACGATGGGCGGTGTTGATACCCATGAGATTTCATCCAAAACCATGGAAGCCACAAAGATTAAAGGTCTCTATTTTATTGGTGAGGTACTGGATGTTGTCGGTTGGTTAGGTGGTTATAACTTTCAATGGGCATGGAGTTCGGCTGCCGTTTGTGCGATGGGAATTGCTGAAAGCTAATCTCTCTGCATTAATTATTTTCATCATAAATGAAAAAATCATTACTTTGATCATGAAATATCCTTACGTTAAAATCAGCATACTAAAATTAAAAAAAGGATATAAACATGACATCAAAAACACTTCCCTTCCACGCTGATACTGTGGGCTCATACTTACGTTCTCAACCTTTAAAAGAAGCCCGTGCAAAATTTGCAGCAGGCGAACTTTCGCGTGAACAATTAACGGAAGTTGAAGATCAAGAAATTGCTAAATTAGTACAAGCACAGTTAGATGCCGGTATTCAAGTGATCACTGATGGGGAATATCGCCGTGCATTTTGGCATATTGATTTCTTAGAAAACCTAAATGGCATCGAAGGTTATCACCCTGAACATGGTTATAAATTTAATGGCGTGGAAACTAAACCTTATAATACTCGCTGCTGTGGTAAAGTATCTTGGAATCCAAACCATCCATTTATCGAACATTTCAAAAAATTAAAAGACATTGTTGGGAAGCGCGGCATCGTAAAATATACCATCCCTAGTCCAAACCAATTAATGTATCCAATCCAATGGGATACTGGCGTTTATGCGACACGTGCGGAATTTGCCAAAGATGTTCAACAAGCTTATAAAGATGCGATTAAAGCCTTCTATGATGCAGGCTGTCGTTATTTACAATTTGATGATGTATATTGGGGATCACTCTGTAACAATCACTTAAAACCAGAATTTGAAGCAGATAAAGCACAAGCCCTTGAAAATATTCAAGTTGTATTAGCCGCTAAACCAGCAGATATGGTTATCACCACGCACGTTTGCCGTGGCAACTTCCGTTCAACTTATTTATTAACTGGTGCATACGATCCTATTGCGGATGCGTTATTTGGCCAAACCCAATACGATGGCTACTTCCTGGAATATGATGATGAACGTTCTGGTGGGTTTGAACCATTAAAACACTTTGCCAATAATCCACACAAAGGCCGTGTTGTATTAGGCTTAATCAGTTCAAAATTCCCTGAATTAGAAGATAAAGCGGCTATTAAAGCTCGCATTAAAGAAGCGACGCAATATGTTCCACTTGAACAGCTTTGCTTAAGCCCACAATGTGGTTTTGCGTCAACTGAAGAAGGAAATATCATGACGGAAGCACAGCAATGGGCAAAAGTCCGTTATGTTGAAGAAATTGCCAAAGAAGTATGGGGTGAAGATTAATTCTTTTCATATCTGATGTTAAAAACACACTGTTTTTTAACCGCACTTTTATCGACTGAGAGCGTAGCAATACGCTCTTTTTTATTGCTTCCTTTCAACAAATAAAAAAGCTGATGTTATTTACATCAGCTTTTTCATTATCAATTTATCACTAGATTTGCGTTAAATCGACGTTTTTCGTTTCTTTTGAGGCTAATAATGCTAACAAGGTTAAGAATGCATTAATGGCTAAATAAATCCCCACGCCCATTAAGCCATAAAGCGCATTGATTTTTAATGAAATCATTGCCGCAATGGTTGCCCCGATAATGGATGCAATATTGTAGGCTAAAGAAGCGCCAGAATAACGTACTTCCGTTGGGAATAATTCAGGTAATAATGCTGCCATTGGGCCAAATGTCATGCCCATTAATGCCATACCAATTACCAAGAAAGCAAATACAGAAGTTGGTGTGCCATTTCCAAGGAATAATGGCATACATAATGCAAAAATTAAAATGCTGACTGTTGTCCAAATCAACCATTTACGGCGACCGATTTTATCTGCATAAAGACCTGAAATACTGATAAAAATCGCAAAAACAATCGCACTCATTAAAAGTAATCCCGTGAAGGTATTAGCAGGAATGCCTAACCCCATTGGATAACCCGCTTCTGAAAGGGTTGCCGATGTACGAGAATACGCTTGAGCAAAGGCGGTCATAATATAGAACAAGGAATAGGTTGCCACCATGATAAATGTACCAATCACCATTGGTTTAAAGTGTTTAGTGAAAACCACACTCACCGGTGCTTTTAATTTTTTCCCTTTTTCTTCCGCTTCAACGAAGACATGGCTCTCATGTAAAGTTAAACGAACATACAACCCAACTAAAACTAAGGCTAAAGAAGAAACAAACGGGATACGCCATGCCCACTCAACAAGGGCTTGTTGCCCCCAGAAATAGCTCACTAAGAAGAAGGTCGCATTAGCGACAAATAAACCAATTGGCGCACCTAATTGAGGGAATGTACCATACCAAGCACGTTTTCCTTCTGGCGCATTTTCTGTTGCTACTAAAGCAGCTCCGCCCCATTCACCACCAAGACCAATACCCTGACCAACTCGGCAAATACATAACAAAATCGGTGCCCAAATACCAATTTGAGAATAAGTCGGCAATAAACCGATAACGACCGTAGATCCGCCCATTAAAACCAAAGAGGCGACTAAGGTTTTCTTACGACCAATCTTATCACCAAAGTGCCCAAATAAAGCTGATCCAATTGGACGAGCAAAGAATGCTAAGGCTAGTGTCGAAAGAGAAAGCAAATCATCTGAAAGGGGATCGCCACTATGGAAGAATTGCGTGTTAAAAACTAATACTGCCGCAGCGGCATAGATATAATAATCGAAGAATTCAATTGCGGTACCCACCATAGATGCTAAAGCAACCTTAAGTGGATCATTACGAAGTTGTGAGGACATTTTGCTTCCTTAAGAGTCAAATAAAATGAAAGGGTTAAATCCTAGCATTTCCCTTAAGGTTGAGCAATTTTTAATACAATATTTTCGATTTTTTTAGCAAAATATATTGGATTTTCTAAATGGGCATTATGACCAGCATCAGGAATAATCGTTAAATCAAGTTGATTATCCTCTGCCATTTGGCGAAACTTCTGATCTCGTTCACCACAAAAATAAAAAAATGGCAGCAAATTTGACCGCACTTTCTCTCGAAAATCAGGCTGATTGGCAAGGCTAGTGGCTAATAACATTCGGCCAATATTTGGTCCACAATTGGCTTTTCGCTTTTCAATTAATGCTTTGCGTTGCGGTTCATTTAAATGAGAAAAGACAGGTTGTTGGTACCAATCTTCGAGCACGGTTTCAGGCTTTTTATGGAAAAAACGCTCAGCCCACATGTTGTCATTGACTAGACGGCTTTGTTTTTCTTGTTCAGATTGTAAACCTAAATTCGCCCCTTCTAAAATGACTGCCTTTAAATGCCCTATTTTCACTCTAGCTTGCAGTGCATAATATTGTGCGATTCGTCCACCAAGTGAATAACCAATTAAGATATAAGGCTCATCTTTTATGAGATGTTGAATTTGTTCTTCAAGGCACTGAGCGGTTTGCTCAAAATCTTCAACGGCAACAGCTTTATTCTCACCGTGAAACGGTAAATCGAGAGAGAAACAACGAAAGTGCAGTAGATTTTCGATGACTTTTTGCCAATCTGATTTTGTACCTAATAAGCCATGAAGAAAAACAAGATTCATCATAATAATGCCATATAAAGAGATCCCCTCTATATAAGAGGGGAAAAAATTATTCACCAATAACCGCGTGGCTAATTTGCTCAATCAAGCGCTTATAGGTTGCGCTGCCATCACTTGGGTTTGTTTTGATTTCAATTAATGTCGCGCGGCGGCGAGTATAAGCTTGTTTTAACACGGAGCTTAAATCTGCCCAGGTGTAAGGCAAGGCATATTTTAAGCCAAACATTGCCGCGACTTGAGAGAAATCACCATTATGTGGCAAGCGATAGAACTGCTCTTTCACCTCTTCATCCACCGGCAACATATCAAAGATTGCGCCACCATTATTGTTAATCACAAAAATAATGGTCGGTTGAGTGACATTCTTAAATAAAGCTAAAGAGTTTAAATCATAAAGCGTGGAAGTATCACCAATCATCGCCACCACTGGTTGATCGGCACCGATACCAATACCTGCAGCCGTTGCTAATAAGCCATCAATCCCGCTTGCGCCACGGTTGGTAAAAATCGGATACCCTTCAGGTAATTTGGTTAACGCATCAACCAAACGCACAAAAAGACTGTTTCCTAAGAACAAAATACCGTTGTAAGGTAAAACACGCTCAATATGATGGGCTAATGAGGCTTCATTAAGATTGCCACCGACTTGTTGTTCGATAAAGGTTGCACAGAATTTCGAAAGTGCAAGCGGTTCGAGCAACCACGGTTTTTGACGCAATGGCGGATGTGCACGCAACCAATGATGTGCTTTGGCGTTAAAACGAGTTTGCGTATGGTGATTTGGATCAACTGCATTTTGACTTTGCTCCACCACCCAAAATTCGCCTTGGAATTCCGCTAAGAATTGGTTAATACGTTTACTAATAAAACGAGAACCAAATTGAATCACGATATCAGCTTGAAGTAATTTTTGCTTCACTGTTTGGTTTGCCAGCCAAATATCCGCATAAGGCATGAGAGGTTCTACACCTGATTGAATATCCGTAAGCAAAATCCAACCCATGGTATTTGCCCATGCGTTAATGCCCATTGCTTGCTCTGGCGTTAATTGTCCTGCGACAATCACACCACGTTTTGTGCGCCAGCTATCCCAATTTTCATGCATCAATACTTCTTGTTGCAATGGCTGATGAGCAACCCAATTTTTCGGCTGACTTAACCAACGTTGAATTGGCATTAACCACGGATGACCGTCAATTTCTTGCTCTTGAGCATTATAAAGAGGCTCTGCAAAAGGCACATTGATATGCACCACGCCTGGTTGTTGTTTTTGTTTATAGCAAGCTTGTTCTAACGTAGAAATTAACCATTTTGCTGCATAATCTGCCTGAGGTTTCGGTAGATTGACACTTGCAACGGGGTAATCTGCAAACATATTTTGTTGCACGATAGCTTGATTCGCGCCACACTCCCACAATTCAGGTGGGCGATCAGCGGTAAGAATAATTAAATTCACGCCTGTTTGACGAGCTTCGATAATCGCTGGATATAAATTTGCTGAAGCTGTGCCCGAGGTGACAATCACGGCAACAGGTGCTTGCGTGGATTTTGCAATCCCCAACGCAAAAAAGCCTAAGCCTCGTTCATCAAAATGACTATGGCACGTTGCACGAGAAGCATTTTGTAAACGCACAGCTTCTAGCGTTAAAGGTGTTGAACGTGAACCAGGCGCAATACAAAAGTGACTCACGCCTTGGCGAACCAAGGTTTCTAAGATCACCTTTGACCAACAACGATTAAATACGCTTACAGACATTCTTCTTATTCTCCGTTATTCTCTGCAAACAGGGAAATCAGCCCTGCCGCTTTACGTTCAATTTCTAACCACTCTTCTACAGGTTGTGAGCCTTCCACAATACCGGCACCAGCAAATACACGTACTTGGTTTTCTTCAATAAAAGCCGAACGAATGGTGACACAAAATTCTGATAGATGTTTACTCATCACACCTAATGTTCCAGCATACCAACGACGATCAAAGGTTTCTATTTCAGCCAAAGCTTTCTTCGCTTGCTGCTGCGGTAAACCTGATACCGCTGCCGTTGGATGAATAGCCTTCAGTAAATCGGCATCCGTACAAAGTGCGGTCAATTTTGCTTGCATTTTTCGAATCAAATGCTGCACTTTGCGCAATGACTTTAATGCGATATCATCAACGGTAATTTGTTCCACTAAGTGACTGATATTTTGTGAAATATCTTCAACCACCAACCAGTTTTCATTGAGGTTTTTTTCATCATTTAATAACCAATTCGCACATTCATTATTTTCACTTGGATTATCACTAACAGGTGCAGTGCCCGCAAGCGCCTCCGTAAATAACTGACGATCATCACGTGCAAACAGGCGCTCAGGTGTCGAACCCACAAAACAGTTTTGTCCGTTATCTGCCCATAGAAAATGGTAACAACCGATATTTTTGGCTTGGCTTGCAGCAAGAAAATCTTTTCCGTTTAACTCGCCCTGAATATGAAACACCGTTTCATTTGCTAAGACGAGCTTGGTTAATTCCCCTTGTCGAATTCGAGTGAGCGCTTGATTGACCCAATCACACCACGTGTCTTGATTCGCTTTTGGCTCTACACTTTCGATGGTTAATTGATTAAGCGGTAAAAGTGCGGTCATTTTTTCAAATGAATTCAAAACCGCTTGTGCCAAATCAAGCTCATTTATTTCAACAAAAACAGAAAACACGATCTCACTATTTTTCTGTTCAATTAAAACTTGCGGCAAAATAAACTGACTTTCATCTTGGAACTGTAAACCGCCCACTAAAGGAAAATCGTGCTCTTGAATAAATTGCTGTGCCAAATTCACATCTGAAAATGACCGCACTTTCCCCACCGCTGCGACGGTTTTATCTTCATCACGAAAACGTAAATAAAATTGCGGATAAACAAACTGCCCTTTCATCCATGCCAAAAGATCAACACCCAATTTCATCTTCGTCTGAAGACGTACAATAGCGGATTGCTGATCAGTTGTCGCCAAGGTTTCAAACTGGCGAATTAGCTCAGATTTAGCTTGTTCTAAAGGGCCCATGAAAAATAATAAAACACACAAAAAATTAGCTTATATTCTACCGCACTTTAATACATTCAAAAAATTTTTTTATTAAATCTTTTCAAAATAAGAATTTAAGCGTAAATTAGACGCAATTTTTGAATGAAAATCTAATTATCATAGGATGTTACTAATGAGATCTTTTCCGAAATCAGACAAATTAGAACACGTTTGCTACGATATTCGTGGACCGGTTCACAAAGAAGCTTTACGCCTAGAAGAAGAAGGCAACAAAATTTTAAAACTTAATATCGGCAACCCGGCCCCATTTGGTTTTGAAGCGCCAGATGAAATTTTAGTCGATGTGATCCGCAACTTACCATCTGCACAAGGTTATTGCGATTCCAAAGGTTTGTATTCTGCACGTAAAGCTATCGTGCAATACTATCAATCTAAAGGTATTCATGATGCGACAGTAAACGATGTATACATCGGGAATGGTGTATCTGAATTAATTACCATGTCCATGCAAGCACTTCTCAATGATGGCGATGAGGTATTAGTCCCAATGCCAGATTATCCATTATGGACAGCGGCTGTGACGTTAGCGGGCGGAAACGCGGTACATTATTTATGTGATGAAGAAGCGGGTTGGTTCCCTGCTATTGATGATATTCGCGCGAAAGTCAATGCCAAAACCAAAGCTATCGTAGTGATCAACCCTAACAACCCGACAGGTGCGGTTTATAGCAAAGAGTTACTCGAAGAAATTATCCAAGTTGCACGTGAAAATAATCTGATTATTTTTGCTGATGAAATTTATGACAAGATTCTCTACGATGGTGCAATTCATCATCATATCGCTGCTCTTGCACCAGATGTATTAACCATTACATTCAATGGTTTATCAAAAGCTTATCGTGTTGCTGGCTTCCGCCAAGGTTGGATGATTTTAAATGGGCCGAAACAACATGCCAAAGGCTATATTGAAGGCTTAGATATGCTGGCATCTATGCGTTTATGTGCAAACGTACCAATGCAGCACGCCATTCAAACGGCATTAGGCGGCTACCAAAGTATTAATGAATTTGTTCAACCTGGTGGTCGTTTGCTGGAACAACGCAATAAAGCCTATGAGTTACTGACTCAAATCCCTGGTATTAGCTGCGTAAAACCAATGGGGGCGATGTATATGTTCCCGAAACTCGACATCCAAAAATTCAACATTCATAGTGATGAAAAATTTGTGCTCGATTTATTACGTAAAGAGAAAGTACTTCTCGTACATGGTAAAGGCTTTAACTGGCACTCACCGGATCACTTCCGTGTAGTGACACTTCCTTATACCGGTCAATTAGAAGAGGCAATTGGCAAATTGGCACGTTTCTTAGAAACCTATCGTCAATAATAGAAAAAGAGCGGTTAATTAACCGCTCTTTTTTATTTCATGATTCATAACTAAGCCCAAAAATAGCGCACCACATGGAAAAAAATTGGTGCAGAGAAACAAAGTGAATCCATACGATCTAAAATACCACCATGGCCACTAATCATATTCCCCCAGTCTTTCACGCCCATACTGCGTTTCATTGCTGACATCACGAGTCCACCTAAGAATCCCATTAAGCAAATTAATAGACTCATTAAAAAGGCTTGCCATGCGTTAAATGGTGTCAGCCAATGAAGCAGCATACCTAATAAACTAGCGCTTAATACCCCACCAACAAAACCTTCTACCGTTTTAGATGGTGATAAGGTTGGCGCGATTTTACGTTTACCGAAAAGTTTACCCCAAACGTATTGCAACACATCGCTAGACTGCACCACCAAAATTAAGAAGATCATTAATAAAAGATTTTTTCCTTCATAACCAGAGATATCAAGTGTCAATAAGGCGGGAATATGTGAAATACAGAATACACTAATCATCAATGCCCACTGAATTTTCGTAGAACGATCTAAGAAATGTGCCGGATCGCCGAGTAATGCCGAAAGAATAGGTAAAAATAAGAAGCCATACACGGGAATGAAAATCGTGAACATGCTAAACCAATCAATGGCGACTAAAAAATACTGTAATGGTAAAATCACATAAAAACAAGCGGCTAGCGCAAGATGATCGCCTCGACGAATATTCAATAGAGAAAGAAACTCACGCAATCCCATAAATGAAATAATCAAAAAGAGTCCAATTACGCCATAAAAGCCCAATAAACTCGCAATAAAGATAATCCCAATCATCACCCACCAAGCATTGATGCGTGCATTCAGGTTATCAATAACGTTATTCGGTGTATCCACACCCGATCTACGTTTTAAAATATATCCTACTGAGGAAGCAAAAATTAAGGCGATAAATAAACCACCAAAGAGTTGCCATATTTCTGTCATCATTTGCTCCTAAGATTTGCCTTTTTCACTGACATTTAAACTTAATAATGCCGATTGAGCGCGTGTTAAAAAGGCCTCTTTAGTCTCTCCGTTCTCAATCTTCAATGATTCGCCCATATAAAGATCACATAACAATGGGATCGGTAAAATAAAACCTTTTGGTAAAACATTATTCATATTGCTAATCCAAACGGGCACAAATTCACAATCAGGGTTTTCTTTAGCTAAATAAAACAACCCACTTTTAAACGGCTGAAGTGGCAAATCATCATCCATCTTACGAGTTCCTTCAGGAAAGATAATCAGTGAATCATTGACTAATGCTTCGCTCATTTGTCGTATGGCGGCTTTTGGATCTTGGCTATTACGCTCAATCAGTAACATATTGAACACTTTATAGGCTAAAAAGCGACGAATTGCGCCTTTCGTCCAATAATCTTTACCTGCAACAGGGCGGGTTTGCTTTCTCACTTCATAAGGCAATGAAATCCAAAGCAAAATAAAATCCCCATGACTATTATGATTGGCAAAATAGACACGATGCCCCTCTGAAGATTGCTCAACAATTGAGGCTTGTGGTCGAACGCCTGTAATAAAAGAAGCAAAACGACACAATAAAAAATCGATTAATCTCGCTAACATAGTTGCTCCTATTACGCAGTCACTTCCGCCAAGCCATTTTTTACTCGCTTAATACAAGTCACAATGAGCAAGATAATCACGATATTGGCTACCCACCAGAAAAGTGAATGCAAGCTACCATTCACCGCATAGAGCAAACCGAGTACACCAAACACAAACGCACGATCGCTTTTCCCCATTGGGCCATCATAACGGCGCGTTTTACCTTGAACTTGCCCTAAAATGCCACATAATTCACTCAACGCCGCAAGCCAAATAATACTTGAGATTTGAATACCATCAAAAGGCGCGACAAAAGCAAAAGGAAGATAAAGTGCTGCATCAGAGACAACATCAGTAATCTCATTAAGATAGCCGCCTAATCGACTTTTTTGATTGAATTCACGGGCGAGCATACCATCAATAGCATTCAACGCCATACGCAAAAACAACCAAATAGGGATAAGGAAGAAAAGAGAAGAAAATGTCGGAAACAGTGCGAGAACCACACCTAATAAAATAGAAAGTAAGCAGGCAATTAGCGTAACTTGATTTGCTGTTACGCCTTTTGCTGCTAATTGCCTAACTAAAGGCCTAAGTAAATTCTGAAATTTGGGTTTTAAGGCATAGATACTCATCTACCATTTCCTTGTTTTTATTAGTAAACATAAAAATTTCGCTAATAATAGAATAGTATAGAGTACTACTCAAGTTTTTTATTCGTCCATATAACCTAGGCTTCTTAAGGCGCGTTCATCATCCGCCCAACCTGACTTCACTTTAACCCAAAGTTCAAGATGTACTTTATTATCAAATAAGCGTTCCATGTCAGCTCGCGCTTCCATACCAATGGTTTTAATTTTTTGTCCTTGAGCACCGATCACCATTTTCTTTTGGCCTTCGCGCTCAACTAAAATCAAGCCATTGATCTCATAAGTACCACGCTCATTCACTTTAAATTGTTCAATTTCAACCGTTACCGAATAAGGTAGCTCTTCCCCAGTGAAACGCATTAACTTTTCACGGATAATTTCCGACGCCATAAAACGCTGCGAACGATCTGTTACATAATCCTCAGGGAAGTGGTGAACGCCTTTACGTAATGACTGACGAACAATTTTCTCTAATTGATGCACATTATTACCACGTTGCGCAGAAATCGGCACAATGTGAGCAAAGTCAAATTTACTGCCTAAATCAGTAATAAATGGCAACAAATCATCTTTATTCTTGACGTTATCAACTTTATTGATGGCGAGTACAACAGGCGCCTTGGCATTACGTAATTTGTTTAACACCATTTCATCATCGGCATTCCAATGTGTACCATCCACAACAAAAATAATGAGATCCACATCCCCGATTGCCGAGCTTGCTGCACGGTTCATTAAACGGTTAATCGCGCGTTTTTCTTCGATATGAAGTCCCGGCGTATCCACGTAAATTTCTTGGTAGATGCCTTCCGTTTTAATTCCCACAATACGATGACGTGTAGTTTGCGCCTTGCGAGATGTAATCGAAATTTTTTGTCCTAAAATTTTATTTAACAGGGTGGATTTCCCTACATTTGGGCGGCCTACAATGGCGATAAAACCACAATAGGTTTCTTGGTCTTGATTTAATTCGGTCATTTTATTTCCAATATTTTTAAAATTTGTTCTGCGGCCGCTTGTTCTGCTTTACGGCGGCTAGAACCTTTCGCAATAAAAGTGCGGTCAATATTTGGTACGTTTTTTACTGTACATTCTACGGTGAAGGTTTGGCAATGTGCTTCCCCCTCAATTTTTATTACTTCATAGGTTGGTAAAGCGAAATGCTTACCTTGTAAATATTCTTGCAAACGTGTTTTGGCATCTTTTTGGTTATCACCCGGCTTAATTTCAGCGAGTAAAGTTTTATACCAGCTACGCACAATATCTGCCGCTTTATCAAAGCTTGAATCCAATGCCATTGCGCCAATTACCGCTTCCACACAATCTGCCAAAATAGATTCTCGACGAAAGCCTCCACTTTTCAATTCCCCTGAACCTAAGGACATATAATCTCCAAGCTCAAAATTGCGGGCGAGCATTGCCAGAGTTGGCTCTCTAACTAATGTTGCACGCATTCTGCTTAGTTCACCTTCATTACAACGAGGGAATTGATGATAAAGCGCATCCGCAATGACATAATTGAGAATAGAATCACCTAGAAATTCTAGGCGTTCATTATGTTGAGTGGAGGCACTGCGGTGTGTCAGTGCCAATTTTAAGTTTTTTAGATCGGAAAATTGATAACCAATTTTTCGTTCTAGTCGATCTAGATGATTCATATTAATTAATTTTTGTAAAGAAACGGTCTAAACGGAAGCCTGTTGGCCACTCATTTGGTTCTTTTTCTAAACTCATCCAAATATAAGTGGCTTTACCCACGATATTTTTTTCTGGTACAAATCCCCAAAAACGGCTGTCATCACTATGATCACGGTTATCCCCCATCACAAAATATTGCCCTTCAGGCACAATCCATTCTGCTGTAGGCAAGCCTTCTTGTGGATAGAATTCAATACCCGAATAACGGCGCATTGGCTCCACTAAAATACTGTGTGTCACGTCACCGATTTCCAAATATTCCACTTGCGTTGGGAATGCTGGATTTGTGGGTTCTTGTTTATATTCAAACGCTTTAGTTTGACAATCTACTTCACAAGGTTTGCCATCTTTACCATAAACCATCGTTAAAGCACTTTTTTCAACATCAAGGATAATACGGTCACCGCCTTTACCCACAATACGTTTGATGTAATCCACACCTGACATATTGTTTTTAGATGTTAACGCAAGATTTTCAGCATAAGCCGCTCGCGTTGCCCCTAAACTTGTACGAAGTAATGCTTGTTCCGGCGCTTTAAACACGATCACATCACCACGTTCTGGTTTATTGCCTTCAATAATCGTATTTTGGAAAATGGGGTCTTTAATACCATAAGTATATTTATTAACAACGAGGAAATCCCCTACGCGCAACGTCGCTTCCATTGATCCTGATGGAATTTGAAACGGCTCAAAAATAAATGAACGTACAAGGAATACCACGGATAACACAGGGAAAAGCGAAGAAATAAATTCTGAACCTTCTGAAATAGGCTCAATTTTCGCTTTTTCTTCATCCGTTAATGCTTTGCCTGAGCGCTGTTCTGCGCGTGCGATTTGACGACGACGTCTCGGCATCACAGCAAAGCGGTGATAACACCATAAAATGCCGGAAAGTGCGGTCAAAATCAGCAACAAAATACTGAATGTGTTAGGCAGTTGGAAATAATCTAACGCTTTCCAACCGGCAAAGCCTACGGCTAACAACAGAATAAAAAATACATTCGACATTGCTCTACTTTCCTATTTATCTTTACCTACATGTAAGATCGCTAAAAACGCTTCTTGCGGCACTTCCACGTTACCTAAAGATTTCATTCGTTTTTTACCTTCTTTCTGTTTCTGTAAGAGTTTTTTCTTACGGCTCACGTCACCACCATAACATTTTGCTAATACGTTTTTACGCAATTGTTTTACGGTTGAACGCGCAATAATGTGGTTACCAATCGCGGCTTGAATCGCGATATCAAATTGTTGACGTGGAATCAGTTCACGCATTTTTTCAACTAATTCACGACCACGGTAAGGTGCATTATCTTTATGAACAATTAACGCTAACGCATCAACACGATCACCATTGATCATGATATCCACGCGTACCATGTCTGCTGCTTGGAAACGTTTGAAACCATAATCCAAAGACGCATAACCACGCGATGTTGATTTTAAGCGATCGAAGAAATCTAATACTACTTCACCCATTGGAATTTCATAAGTCAACGCAATTTGGTTACCGTGATACACCATATTGGTTTGTACGCCACGTTTTTCCACGCAAAGGGTAATGACATTTCCTAAGAATTCTTGTGGCACGAGCATATTACACTCTGCAATTGGCTCACGAATTTCCGCAATATTATTTAACGGTGGCAGTTTCGATGGGCTATCAACATAAACGACTTCACCATTGGTCATTTCGACTTCATAAATTACAGTTGGTGCGGTGGTAATCAAATCAAGATCATATTCACGCTCTAAACGCTCTTGAATGATCTCCATGTGTAAAAGCCCTAAGAATCCACAGCGGAAACCAAAACCTAAAGCCGTCGAATTTTCTGGCTCATAGAAAAGCGACGCATCGTTTAAGCTTAATTTACCTAACGCATCACGGAAAGCTTCATAATCGTCTGAACTAACTGGGAATAAACCAGCATAAACCTGCGGTTTTACTTTCTTAAAGCCTGGCAATACATGGCTTGCAGGATTGTGTTGATGGGTTAAGGTATCCCCTACTGGTGCACCTAAAATATCTTTAATCGCACAAACAACCCAACCTACTTCTCCAGTATTTAATACCGTCGTATCCACTTGTTTTGGCGTGAAAATCCCTAAACGATCAACGTTGTAAGCCTGTCCAGTAGACATTACTTTGATTTTGTCACCTTTACGCAACACACCATTCTTAATACGAACTAATGACACCACGCCTAAATAGTTATCGAACCAAGAGTCAATAATCAATGCTTGTAACGGCGCATCAGGATCACCTTCTGGCGCGGGGATTTTTGCAACGATTTCTTCTAATACATCCTCGATACCCACACCAGTTTTCGCCGAACAACGTACCGCTTCCATCGCATCAATACCCACGATGTCTTCAATTTCTTCTGCAACACGTTCAGGATCTGCTGCCGGTAAGTCGATTTTATTTAAAATCGGCACGACTTCTAAATCCATTTCAATGGCGGTATAGCAGTTTGCCAAGGTTTGTGCTTCTACGCCTTGTCCCGCATCCACAACTAACAATGCCCCTTCACAAGCTGCAAGAGAACGCGACACTTCATAGGAGAAGTCCACGTGTCCTGGTGTATCGATAAAGTTTAATTGATAAGTTTCACCATCTTTCGCTTGATAATTTAAGGTTACACTTTGCGCTTTAATGGTAATACCGCGCTCACGCTCAAGATCCATGGAATCCAATACTTGCGCTTCCATTTCACGATCCGAAAGCCCCCCACAGGTCTGAATTAATCGATCAGAAAGGGTCGATTTACCATGGTCAATATGGGCAATAATAGAAAAGTTGCGAATATTCTTCATAAATAGATTAGTTTTCCAAAAATCATTAAATTTAACTGGCGGATTGTACCTGAAAAGCGCGGAAATCGCTAGGGATGAAAGGGAAAAGTGCGGTCAAATTTTCAAACCTTTTAGATAAAACAAAACCCCGAATTACTTCGGGGTTTCTTTTTTCATTCAAGCTGAAATTATAGGCTTTCAGTGAAAGTACGAGTAATAACGTCGCGTTGTTGTTCTGGTGTTAAAGAGTTGAAACGTACTGCGTAACCAGAAACACGGATAGTTAATTGAGGGTATTTATCCGGATTGTTTACTGCATCTTCTAACGTTTCACGACGTAATACGTTTACGTTTAAGTGTTGACCACCTTCAACTTTAACAGTTGGTGCTACGTTTACCGGTAATTCACGGTATTCGATTTGGCCTAATTCGCTCACTGCTACTACTTGGTCTTCTGCGAATTCAGCTTTTGCACATAAACAACGAGCTTCATTTTTTTCGCTGTCTAATAACCAGAATGAGTTTAAAAGATTGTCATTTGCTGCTTTAGTAATTTGAATACCTTTGATCATAAAGTGCCTCCTAATTTGGCGGTTGTATATTTATTAAACTGTACAAATTTTATCAAACTATTTGAAGAATTCAATTAATTTTGACCTAAAACAGGTTCTTTTTTCTGACTAATTTTTAAAAATTGATCTAGATTAAGATTTTTCTCGAAACAAGGCCTCAATACACCTTTTAATTTAACAAGATATTAACATCACTCTTAGGTAAAGCCTTTCTAAGCAATTTCATTTATAATATGTCAAAGCTTATCCAATAAGGAAATATAGAATGAAAACCTGGACAGATGTTATCGGTCAAGAGAAAGAAAAACCTTACTTTAAACACATTCTACAACAAGTCCATCAAGAGCGACTCGCGGGGAAAACCATTTACCCACCGCAAGACGAAGTGTTTAATGCCTTTAAATATACGGCATTTGATGAGGTGAAAGTCGTCATT
>JAWHBY010000015.1:0-29116 GCA_032568935.1 Parahaemophilus parainfluenzae | reverse complement strand
GGTAAAGGTACGGTACAACAAAGTCGTTCATTAAACTTTGTTTATGATTTAGACCAAACACCACTTGGTGTGTTGCAATACACTATCCAAAAATTCTATAGAATTAATGGTGGTTCAACCCAATTAAAAGGTGTCGCTGCAGATATTAATTTCCCTGAAATTATTGATGCAAAAGAAATTGGTGAAGAGAAAGAAGATAACGCCTTACCTTGGGATAAAATTCCACCCGCGACTTATTCTGAAACCAATAAAGCACGTAAAGATGTTGAAGCATTAAATGAAAAACATCTTGAACGTATTGCAAAAGATCCTGAATTTATTGCTTTAAATGAAGATCTTAAGATTCGTGATGAACGTCGTGAGCGCAAATTCTTATCATTAAATTTCCAAGAACGCAAAGCGGAAAATGATAAGGATGATGCGAGACGTTTAAAAGATCTCAATGATCGTTTTAAACGTGAAGGTAAAAAAGCATTAAAAGACATTGATGATTTGCCAAAAGACTATGAAGCACCTGATTTCTTCTTAAAAGAAGCGGAAAAAATGGCTGCTGATTTAGTTAAACTTAATGCTAATCAACAAAAAGTGGATGCTGAAATAAAACAAGAAGCGGCAAAAGCAACAAAATAACGATTATTTTGACCGCACTTTAGCAGATAAAGAAACTGAAGTGCGGTTATTTTTTATGAATATTTTTAAAGGTACAGCAATGTTAAAAGGAACAATGAAATTAAGCGCATTAGTCTTATCATTATCAATGATGACATCAGGTTGTGCGTTAGCTGAATGGGCAAAAACAGTTGGACAACCTCAACAAGCCGAAAATAAAGGCGTTGATATGTCTAAATTAAGCCCTGAAGAGCGAGCAAAACTTGAAACAGAAATCAAAGAAGATCAAGTTCGTCTCGCAGCTGAAAAGCAAACAATGCTAGAGATGTCATTAACTCATGAAATTGGTGAGCAAAATCTACAGTTCAAACCAATTTTGGCCAAATTATATGCTGATAATAAATATGACTTAATGTGGAAAGACAAGGCGGCAGAGAAACAATTCCTACGTGAATATGCGGCTATGGTTGCATCAGGCATTTCTAAACGTTCTGCTCAATCATTAGTTAATTTACATAACGCTGAAAAAACGGGCGGGCTCACCTATGATGTATTGTTAAGTGATGCTTTCCTTGATTACTTGTATTACAGCAAAAATGTAAATCAACAAGCACAACGTTGGTTATACGCAACGAATGCTTATAAACCAGAATTACCAAATCAAGAAATTATTGACGAATGGCAAAGTGCAGTTAAAAACAATAATGTTTCGGGCTTTGTAAATGGATTATCTAACCATAATCGTTTATACCGTGAAACGGTACAATCGCTACCGTCAATGATTTCAACTTCAGGTATTTCTGAAATGGGTAAAAAACTTGCCCTTAATGCACAACGTTTACGTGTTATTCCTGATTTTGAAAATGGAATTTTTGTTAATATTCCCAGCTATCAATTGAAATATTATCGTGATGGCAAAGCAATTTTAGAATCGCGCGTTATCGTGGGAAAAAATGAACGTCGTACACCGGTAATGTACAGCCGTTTGAGCAATGTGGTTGTTAATCCACCTTGGAATGCCCCAACACGTTTAATCAATGAAGATATTTTACCGAAATTAAAACGTGACCCAGGCTACGCAGCAGCACACAACTACTCTATTTTGGATAGCAAAGGTAACACTATCGATCCTTACTCTATTAATTGGAGTAGTATTGGTGATAGATTCCCGTACCGTATCCGCCAAGCAGCTGGTGATAGTGCATTAGGTAACTATAAATTTAATATGCCAAGCTCTGATGCAATTTATCTTCATGATACCCCAAATCATAACTTATTTAGTAAGAAAGACCGCGCATTAAGTTCTGGTTGCGTGCGTGTAGAAAAATCCGATCAACTTGCCTCTATCCTATTGCAAGAAGCTGGCTGGTCAGAAGATAGAAAACGTAATGTCCTAGCAAGCAAAAAAACTACTTCTGCGAACATTCGTACAAATGATCCTGTATTCTTATATTATGTGACTGCATGGGTTGAAAACGGTCAAACACAAGTTTTACCAGATATTTATAAATACGATGATGCAGCAAGTTTTAATGGTATCGACTGGGCTGTTGTGAAAAAATATCTTTAAAAAAATGTTCACACTAGAACTTTTTAAGGAAAAATGTGTCTAGAGTGAAGAATGAATAATAAAAGAGACTAAAAAATGGGTAACATTGACAAAAATCGTCGTAAATGGCTTTCATTAGGCGGCATCGTTTTGGGCGCAAGCATGATGCCGAGTACGGTGTTAGCGATGGTCTCTACCCCTAAACCTCGCATTCTTAGCTTCTATAATGTCAATACCAATGAACGATTAAGCGGTGAGTTCTCTGCAACGACTGGATTTAATCGTTCAATGCTTGGCAAGCTTGATTACTTTATGAGAGATCGCCGTACAGATCAAGTACATCGAATGGATCCGAGCCTTTTCATGAAATTTTATCAGTTACAAAGTGATTTAGGTTTACGCACTGCACAAATTGATGTGATTTGTGGCTATCGTAGTGCAGCAACAAATGCCATGCGCCGTAGACAAAGTCGTGATGTAGCAAGCAACAGTTATCATATTAAAGGCCAAGCGATTGATTTTAAAATCCCTGGTGTACCTTTAGCAAGATTACGCCAAGCGGCTGAAAATCTTGATAGCGGTGGTGTAGGATATTATCCGTATAGTAATTTTATTCACGTGGATACTGGCCCTGTAAGAACATGGCGTGGTGCATAAAAAACAGTTTTATTTTAGACCGCACTTTAGTGCGGTTTTTTGTTATCAACGATAAGGAAAAAAGATGAATATTGAAATTATTCCAGTTACAGCCTTTCAGCAAAATTGCTCACTTATTTGGGATGATGAAAAAAATGCGGCAATTATCGATCCTGGTGGTAATGCGGAAAAGCTTATTCAACGTATTGAGGAATTAGAATTAAACCTAAAAGCAGTCTTATTAACGCATGGTCATCTTGATCATGTAGGGGCAGCTGAAGCGATTCGCGATCATTTTAACATTGAAATCTGGGGCTCACAGGAAGAAGATCGTTTCCTATTTGAAAGTTTACCACAACAATCTCAGCAGTTTGGCTTACCTTATATTTCCGCGTTTACGCCCGATCGCTGGCTTAATCAAGAAGGGGAAAAAATTCAAATTGGCACATTTACCTTTGAAATTCTTCACCTTCCTGGTCATACACCTGGCCATGTTGGTTTTATTGAACACGAAAAAAATATCGCCTTTACCGGTGATGTCCTTTTCCAAAACAGTATTGGTCGTACAGACTTCCCTCGCGGGGATTTCGATACATTGATCTCATCAATCAAGAATAAATTATTTACATTAAATGATGATATGTTTGTCATTGCGGGACATGGTCCTTACACAACCATTGGACAAGAAAAACGAAGCAATCCGTTTTTGAAGTAAAGATCTGAATTTAGGGTAAAAAAAAGCTCCTAATTTCTTAGGAGCACCAAAAAGGAATTTATGAATAAAATCTCTAAAGTTTAGCTTTATCAAAGGAATCTCGATAAAACGCTAACGATTATATTGACATATTATGACAAATGCAAGCTTTTTCTTTACACTAATTTACAAATCTTTACAGTTTGCTATTTTTATAACCACTTCGACGGCTTTTTCCATCCCTTCAAGGGTCACTAATTCATGTTTGCTATGGAAATTATAGCCACCAGTAAAGATATTTGGACAAGCTAAGCCTTTTTCCGCTAAAAATGCCCCGTCGGTTCCACCCCGTATTGGTTTGTGATTTGGTGTTATACCACAAGCTTTCATTGCCGCATCCGCGAGCTTAATCGCCTGTGGGACATTTTTGACTGTGTCATACATATTTTTATAACTGTCTTCAATCACACATTCCACAGGGTCTTTTAGGCTTTTCTCTCTATTAAATTTTTCCACCAGTTGATAAATAAACGCCTTGCGTTGCTCAAAATTAGCTTGGTCAAAATCTCGAATCAGATAATGTAATTCAACTTTCTCAATATCCCCTTTAAAATCATCTAAATGGAAAAACCCCTCTTTTCCTGATGTTTTTTCGGGAACATCATCTTTTGGAAAGCCTTGTTGAAACTGACAAGCTAACGTAAGCGCATTCACTAATTTGTTTTTCGCATAACCAGGGTGAATTCCCCGTCCTTTAAAGGTGATTTTTGCCGTTGCCGCATTAAAATTCTCATACTCGAGCTCACCCACTTCCCCACCATCAATGGTATATGCCCAATCACAAGGGAAATCGTCTAATGGAAAATAATGCATCCCTAAACCAATTTCTTCGTCAGGCGTAAATGCCACTCGAATATTGCAATGTGGGATATTTTCCTGTTGTAAGACAGAAAGTACGGTCATGATTTCTGCGATTCCAGCTTTATTATCCGCACCAAGTAAAGTGGTTCCATCTGTCACAATCAAGGTTTTGCCAATAAGCTGGTGTAAAAATGGATAATACACAGGGCTAATAAATTCTTCCCCTAAACCTAATGCGATATCTCCTCCCCGATAATTTGCAATCACTTCGGGTTGAACATTTTTACCGCTACATTGTGGTGAGGTATCAAGATGGGAAATAAAACCAATAGTGTGTGTTAAATCAGGATGATTTGAGGGTAAATAAGCCGTGACGACGGCATGCTTTGTCACATTAACATCTTGTAAACCTAGTTCAATTAATTCCCGCTGCAAATGCAAAGCTAATTTCATTTGTCCTGGCGAACTTGGAGAATGTTTTGCAGACGATTTAGATTGCGTATCAAACGCGACATAAGTTAAAAATCGCTGTAATAATTCATTGTCATTATGTTCTTCCATTTTAAAATTCTCCTTTATATTGGATTAGTCTAATCCTAAAATTCGTTACAGTTCTTGATATATAACAAGAAAGTGAAGAGTTATAAAATTTTCTGACAAAAGTGCGGTCAAATTTTCGATAAATTTTTTCCTAAAAACACGATTAAATCCTTTTCATCATTAACAATTCGCTATATCATATCTGCTCAATTTTATGTCGCCCCTGCATCATTTTTTGCAGGTTTATTTCTACTCAGTACCAATCAAATTGGTGAAATTAGGGAGAAAACCAAAGCTAGTGGAAAATCTGGTTCAAAACAAGCCGATTATTGAGCTTCGTTCTATCAAAAAATCCTATGGTTCCAACACAATTATTAATGATTTCAATCTAACCATTAATAACGGTGAATTCGTCACAATTCTTGGCCCTTCAGGCTGTGGTAAAACTACAGTTTTACGTTTATTAGCGGGTTTAGAAGAATTAGATGAAGGTCATATTATTTTGGACGGTGAGGACATTACTAATGTTCCGGCTGAAAAACGCCATATCAACACTGTATTCCAAAGTTATGCATTATTCCCGCATATGACTATTTTTGATAACGTGGCTTTTGGTTTGCGTATGCAAAAGGTGTCAGAGAGCGAAATTAAACCTCGTGTTCTAGATGCATTGCGTATGGTGCAATTAGAGGAAATGGCCGACCGTAAACCAACTCAACTTTCTGGTGGTCAGCAACAACGTATCGCGATTGCTCGTGCAGTAGTAAATAAACCAAAAGTGTTGCTACTGGATGAATCATTATCTGCGCTGGATTATAAGTTACGTAAGCAAATGCAAAACGAACTTAAACAATTACAGCGTCAACTTGGCATTACCTTTATTTTCGTTACTCACGATCAAGAAGAAGCAATCACCATGTCAGACCGTATCGTCTTATTGCGTAAAGGTAAAATTGCACAAGATGGTTCACCACGTGAAATCTATGAAGATCCGGCTAACTTATTCGTCGCTCGCTTCATCGGTGAAATCAACGTATTTGATGCCACTGTGATTGAACGTAAATCTGACGATGAACTACTTGCTAACGTAGAAGGTCGTGTATGTGATATTCACACCAGTATCTCTGCTGAAAAAGGTCAAAAACTACAAGTGTTATTACGCCCAGAAGATATTGTGATTGAAGAGCTTGACGAAAATGAGCACTCAAATGCAATTATTGGTCGCATAGTGGATCGTACCTATAAAGGGATGACACTTGAGTCTACCGTAGAATTTGATCACAACGGTAAACGCGTATTAGTAAGCGAATTCTTTAACGAAGATGACCCACATATGGATCACAGCGTTGGTCAACGTGTAGGTATTACATGGCACGAAGGTTGGGAGGTTGTACTCAACGATGAAGATAATCAATAATAAATTCCAAAAAATTACTGTTGCAATTATCTTCAGTTGGTTAATCTTCTTTGTGCTAATTCCAAACTTATTAGTATTAACCGTAAGTTTTTTAACCCGAGATGGTAGCGACTTTTATGCTTTGCCATTTACTTTAGATAACTACACTAACCTGTTTAATCCGCTTTATGCACAGGTAGTGTGGAACTCATTGTATATGTCTGGCATTGCGACGATTATTTGCTTACTCATTGGCTATCCATTTGCCTTTATGGTCAGCAAAATTAATCCAAAATATCGTCCATTTTTGTTATTCCTCGTGGTATTGCCATTCTGGACAAACTCACTGATTCGTATCTATGGAATGAAAGTCTTCCTTGGTGTGAAAGGTGTGTTGAATACCATGTTAATGGATATTGGCATTTTGAGTGAGCCTATTCGTATTTTAAATACCGAAGTAGCTGTAATCATTGGTTTAGTGTATCTCCTTTTACCATTTATGATTCTTCCGCTCTACTCTGCTATTGAAAAATTAGATGGACGTTTATTAGAAGCGGCAAGAGATTTAGGCGCGAATGCGGTTCAACGTTTCTTCCGTGTAATTTTGCCATTAACCATGCCAGGTATCGTAGCGGGTTGTTTATTAGTATTACTACCTGCAATGGGTATGTTCTATGTAGCTGACTTACTGGGTGGTGCGAAAGTGTTATTAGTCGGTAACGTGATTAAGAGTGAATTTTTAATTTCCCGTAACTGGCCATTCGGTTCGGCAATCAGCATCGGTTTAACCATCTTAATGGCATTGTTGATTTTCGTTTACTATCGTGCAAATAAATTGTTGAATAAGAAAGTGGAGTTAGAATAATGAGTCGTTTACTACGTAATATTTTTATGTTTGTGGTATACGCTTATTTGTATATCCCAATTATTATCTTGGTGACTAACTCCTTCAACGAAGACCGTTATGGTTTAAGTTGGAAAGGCTTTAGTTGGAACTGGTATGAGCGTTTATTTAATAACGATACCCTAATCCAAGCTGCGTTCCACTCTGTCACGATTGCTTTCTTTGCAGCAACCTTAGCAACTGTTGTGGGCGGTTTGACCGCAATTGCGCTTTATCGCTATCGTTTCCGTGGTAAACAAGCGGTAAGTGGTATGTTATTTATCGTCATGATGTCACCAGATATCGTAATGGCGGTTTCTCTACTTGCCCTATTCATGGTTGTAGGGATTTCGCTTGGTTTCTGGTCATTATTATTGGCGCACGTAACGTTCTGTTTACCTTATGTTACCGTGACGATTTTCTCTCGCTTAAATGGCTTTGATGCCAGAATGCTTGAAGCAGCAAAAGATTTAGGTGCGAGCGAAGTCACTATTTTGCGTAAAATTATCCTACCACTTGCTTTACCTGCAGTGGTATCAGGTTGGTTATTAAGCTTTACTATTTCATTAGATGATGTTGTTGTATCCTCTTTCGTAAGTGGTGTAAGCTATGAAATCCTACCATTGCGTATCTTCTCTCTTGTAAAAACAGGGGTAACTCCAGAAGTGAACGCATTAGCAACGATTATGATCGTGCTTTCATTAGGATTAGTCATTTTAAGTCAATTAATTACACGCAAAAATAATCATTAAACATTGATATAAAAAGGTTTCACAAATCTTTAAGATCAAATAAAATACGCCTTGACGCACAATCAAGGCGTTTTTTTATACCTGCATAAATGCAGGTGGTTTTTTACCCCTCTTTTACGGAGAACAAAGAAAAATGAAAAAATTTGCAGGTTTGCTTACTGCCGGTTTAGTTGCCGCTACATTAACTGCTTGTAACGACAAAGAAGCCAAGTCTGATGCAACAAAAGCACAGGCTCCAGCAAATGATACTGTGTACTTATATACTTGGACTGAATATGTACCAGATGGTCTTTTAGATGACTTTACAAAAGAAACTGGTATCAAAGTTATCGTAGCAAGTCTTGAATCCAATGAGACGATGTATGCCAAAATGAAAACTCAAGGTGATGCAGGTGGTTATGATGTTATTGCGCCATCTAACTACTTCGTATCTAAAATGGCACGTGAAGGCATGCTACAAGAATTAGATCACAGTAAATTACCTGTTATCAAAGAATTAGACCCTGATTGGCTCAACAAACCTTATGACAAAGGCAATAAATACTCACTTCCTCAGTTGTTAGGTGCGCCAGGTATTGCATTTAATACCAATACCTATAAAGGTTCTGACTTCACTTCTTGGGGCGATTTCTGGAAACCTGAATATGCAAACAAAATCCAATTATTGGATGATGCGCGTGAAGTATTCAATATTGCGTTATTAAAAATTGGTCAAGATCCAAACACCAAAGATCCTACAATTATCAAGCAAGCTTATGAAGAGTTATTGAAATTACGTCCAAACGTACTTTCTTTCAATTCTGATAACCCTGCAAACTCATTCATCTCTGGTGAAGTAGAATTAGGTCAGTTATGGAATGGTTCTGTGCGTATCGCGAAAAAAGAACAAGCTCCATTAAATATGGTGTTCCCAAAAGAAGGTCCTGTTCTTTGGGTTGATACTTTAGCGATTCCTAAAACCTCTAAAAACCCAGATGGTGCACACAAGTTAATTAACTACTTATTAGGTGCAAAAGCAGCGGAAAAATTGACTTTAGCGATCGGTTACCCAACCGCTAACCTAGAAGCGAAAAAAGTACTTCCAAAAGAAATCACTGAAGATCCATCTATCTATCCACCAGCAGAAATCCTTCAAAAAAGCTACTGGCAAGATGATGTAGGTGATGCGATTCAATATTATGAACAGTATTACCAAGAGTTAAAAGCAGCAAAATAATGCGCTTTTAAGTAATAACAAAAAGTGCGGTTAAATTTGGCCGCACTTTTTTATATTTACTGTTCTAGAAGAAACTATTTATAGCGTTTTTTTAACGAGTTTTTATCTTGCTCATGTAACCGCTCAAGTTTTTCTTTAATTTGAATTTCCATACCACGATTAGTTGGGAAATAATACTGGGTATCTTTCAGTTCCGGTGGGAAGTAATTTTCTCCAGCAGCATAAGCATTAGGTTCATCATGTGCATAACGATATTCAGCGCCATAACCTAATTCTTTCATTAAAGCCGTTGGCGCATTACGTAAATGAGGTGGCACATCAAAATCAGGAAACGCTTTCGCATGCTGTTTGGCAGTATTAAATGCGTTGTAAACCGCATTACTCTTCGGTGCTACCGCTAAATAAATAATGGCTTGCGCAATAGCTCGCTCTCCTTCATAAGCGCCAACTCTCGTAAAACAATCCCAAGCCGCTAGAGCCACTTGCATTGCTCGAGGATCCGCATTCCCCACATCTTCTGAAGCTATCGCTAATAAACGTCGTGCAACATAAAGCGGATCACCGCCTGCAGTGATAATTCGTGCATACCAATAAAGTGCAGCATCGGCTGCTGAGCCTCGAATGGATTTATGTAAAGCGGAAATCAAATCATAAAAACGATCGCCTTGTTTATCAAAACGCGCTTGTCGTTCACCTAATACTTCTTTCAACAAAGTGCGGTCTAATTTTTTACCGTTTTCTGTTTCAGGAGCCATATCCACCATCAATTCAAGGCAGTTTAAAGCCAGGCGAGCATCACCATTCACATATTCGGCTAATACTTGTGGTAAATTCTCTTCTAAAACTAACCGCTCTTTACCTAATCCTCGCTCAGGTTCAGAAATCGCCTGTTTTAGAACTTGTTCGACTTCAGTAACTGTCAATGACTTGAGTAGATAAACTCTCGCACGAGAAAGTAAGGCATTATTTAATTCAAAGGAAGGATTTTCCGTTGTCGCACCAATAAAAATAATCGTCCCATCTTCAATATGGGGCAAAAACGCATCTTGTTGGCTTTTGTTAAAGCGATGCACTTCATCCACAAATAAAATCGTTTGGCGATCTGCAAGTCGATTTTGTTTCGCGCGCTCAATTGATTCTCGAATTTCTTTCACGCCGCTTGTTACCGCGGAAATTCGTTCAACTTCTGCATTGATACGATGAGCAATAATTTCCGCCAGTGTTGTTTTACCTGTACCCGGCGGTCCCCACAGAATCATAGAATGAACATGCCCAGCTTGAATTGCTTTACGAAGCGGCTTTCCTTCCCCAAGTAAGTGCGTCTGTCCATAATATTGCTCCAAATTAGTTGGTCGCATACGGGCAGCTAAAGGGCGAAAGTCATTTTCAGCAAAATCAAAATTAAGATTAGACATATTCTTTCCTTAATAAGCAAAAGGTGTGAAGATTATCATTCACACCTTATGGATTATTTTTTACCTTTACGTTGGTCATCCAATTCCACGCCTTTCGGTACGCTAAATTGGAATAAGCTATCAGCTAAGGTTTGGTTTGTAATGTTGCGCAACACATAAAGATTAGTTTGGCCATCTTTTTCTGTAGTGCTGAAATTTTTTAACACACCATTTGCATCTACGCGAATATCAAATTGTTTAATATTGCTATTTTTCGCTTTTGGTTTTAACACAAAGGTATCCGCACTCTGCGTCACTGAATACTGATTCCAGTGACTTTTATCGTTACTGGTTAAAAGCACAAAAGGGGTATTATTTACCGCATCCTTCACCCATTGCGCAGTGACTTGTTGCACAAATGGGTCGTAATACCAAAGGGTTTTACCATCTGCAATAATTTGTGTTTCTTGTGGTGATTTGGTATCCATACGGAAAAGATTTGGACGTTTAATTTGAAGTTTTCCACTTCCTTGTTGAACATTTTTACCGCCAACAGAGGTCACGGTTTGAGCGAAATCAGCACTCAATACTGTCACTTGATTTAAGCGATTTTGCAACTCATCTGCCGCATCGGCAAAAGCAAAACTACTCGCACTCAACAGTGCAGTAAGTGCGGTCATTTTTAATAATGTTTTTTTCATTCTACTTTCCTTTTTGTAAAGTGAAAACTTAAGAGAATTAATATTCGGAACGTCGAGCTAAAATTTCTCGTTTTCCATTTTTCATTGGGCCTAAAATACCTTGTTCTTCAAGCTGATCCATAATTCGAGCCGCTCGGTTAAACCCAACACTAAATTTACGTTGAACATAAGAAGTCGATGTATTGCCTGTGCTTAAGACAAACTCAACGACGTCATCAAATAATGCATCAAGATCGCCACTACTTGCCGTTGATTTCTCACCTGAGTCTTCATCATCCGCGCCATCTAAAATGCCATCAATATAATTCGGTTTACCTCGTGCACGCCAATCATCAGCAACGCGCGCCACCTCGTCATCACTCATGAAGGCGCCATGTACCCGAACGAGATCAGAAGAGCCTTGACCTGAATATAACATGTCACCACGGCCCAATAAGGCTTCTGCACCACCTTGATCTAGAATCGTTCTAGAGTCAATTTTACTTGCTACAGTAAAGGCGATACGGCTTGGAATATTAGCTTTAATCAAACCGGTAATCACATCTACTGATGGGCGTTGTGTTGCTAAAATCAAGTGGATACCAATTGCACGGGCTTTTTGTGCTAAGCGCGCAATTAACTCTTCAATTTGTTTACCGGCAACCATCATTAAGTCCGCAAACTCATCAACGATCACGACAATATAACTCAATTTTTCTAATGGAGGTGGCATCTTATCCATTGTATCGCCTGGCTTCCAAATTGGGTTTGGAATTGGCATATTGAGTTTTTCATATTCTTCAATTTTTTCGTTATATCCTTCAATGTTACGCACACGTAAAGCTGACAATAATTGATAGCGACGTTCCATTTCTTCTACGCACCAACGAAGTGCATTTGCCGCTTTTTTCATATCCGTCACAACTGGGGTAAGCAAGTGTGGAATATCGTTATAAATAGAAAGCTCAACCACTTTCGGGTCAATCATAATAAATTTAACTTGATCTGGTGTTATGCGGAAAAGTAAACTTAAAATCATAGTATTCACACCAACAGACTTACCAGAGCCTGTTGAACCTGCCACAAGCAAGTGAGGCATTTTAGCCAAATCAACCACAACAGGTTTTCCGCTAATATCTTTACCTAAAGCCATTGAAAGCAACGATGTTGATGAACGGAATTCATTGCTATCGAGCACATCACGCAATGGCACTATTTGACGGCGAGCATTCGGTGTTTCAATACCAATATAAGGTTTGCCAGGAATCACTTCTGCTACACGGATCGCGCGGAACATTAACGCTCGAGCTAAATCGGTATCAATGCTTGTGACTTTTGATGCTTTTACACCTGGTTGTAATTCAAGCTCATAACGAGTGACCACTGGACCAACTAACACATCTTGTACTGTCGCTTTGACATTAAAATTTTTTAATTGTTGTTCTATGCGTGCAGATGTGTCTAAAATTTCTTCACGCGTAATGTCTTGAGCCTGTGTAGGACGATGCTCAAGTAGATCTAAACTTGGTAATGGTGTCGTTGGTTTTTCACGTTTATTCGTTGGTTGTTGGAATGCTGGATGAATAAGCGTATCAGAATACGGCTTATAGGTTGTTTCAGTTGCATTCTCAATATGAATTTCACGCGCTTTAGGTGCTGAAACTGCCGGTTCATTTAAGATCACTTTTAATGCATCTTCAGCATTTGCAGCTTTTGCTCGTACTTCCATTTCTTGCAAACGCGCTTGCTCTTGTGCGGCAAACTGACGTGCTAATTCATCTTCTAAACCATCATTTTCTGATTCTAAAGATTCATCATAAGTTGGATAAAGTGCGGTCGTATTTTCAGGTGTTTTAAGTGACACTTTTGGCATCACATTTTCTTCAAAAATGTCGTCTGACTCATCCACACTTTGATGATTCACTTGCGGATTTTTCCACGTGGCTGAAAAATCTTCTTTTGTCGGTAATTCAACAGAAGAAGCCGCAGAAATAGATACATTCGGTAAATTGTCTGATTCAACTGTGAAACCTTTAAACTTATCTTCTAATTTTTCAACATCTGCAGGCTCTGAAGCACTCGGTGAGGATAAACCACTGATATTAATTAGCTGCTCAGGCTTAATAAAGGTATTTTCAGACTCATCCTCTTTTTTATCTTCTGCTGATTCTGTTTCCAATTGAGAATCAGAAAAAGTGAGTTGTTGAGGTGCCTCAATCACAATTTGTTCAAGATCATCTACAGAAGTATGCTCTGCATGCTCCTCTTCTGCAGGCTGATTTTTCATGGTTAGCCAATGATAGAATTTCACAATTAAACGAATTAATGATGCACCAGAACAGAAAATAAAGCCCACTACCGCACAGATAAAGCCGACTAAAATACAGCCAAACTTGCCAATCGTAGGATATAAATTCACCACTAAGCTACCTCCAAACACTCCACCAGCTAGATAGTAGTTCGTATTTGAAAGCAACAAGGTTGCCATCATGGTTAAGCCCACGATGAGAGCAATAAAGCCAAAGGAACGTAATGCAATTCGAGTTGCCGAGAGAGAATGAACCGCTTTGGTTTTCAGTAAATAAATCGGTACGATGAAAATGACAAACGGAATAAGATGACCTACATAGCCGAGGAAAACAAAAAACGCATCAATTAGCCAAGCACCGAAAGCACCAGCTTTATTAATGGTTTCAGTTTGAAAACTTGCTGTAGACCAAGAGTTATCTAATGGCGTATAGCTTGACCATGCCACAATTAAATATAAACCTAAAAGTGCGGTCAATCCGAGTAATAATTCTGCTAAATATTGTTTCGGTGTAAATCGTTTTGTAATTCGTTTAATCATTTTTATTTTAGTACGAGATAATTAGTTTGTTTCACTTCTTCCATTACAACATAAGTTCGGGTGTCATTTACACCTGGTAAGCGCAATAATGTGGTACCCAATAATTTTCGATATGCGGCCATATCTGCTACACGTGTTTTGAGTAAATAATCGAAATCACCTGATACCAAATGACATTCGAGAATTTCATCAAGTGCTTGAATCGCGGCATTAAACTCTTCGAAAACATCAGGTTTACCTCGCACGAGCGTAATCTCAACGATCACCAATAAAGGCGCATCCAGTAATTCAGGATTTAATAATGCACGATAGCCCATAATCACACCTTGTTTTTCTAAGCGTTTTACCCTTTCTAAACAAGGTGTTGGCGATAACCCAACTTTCTTTGATAAATCGATATTAGAGATTTTACCGTTGCGTTGTAATTCATTTAAGATTTTGATATCAATACTATCCAACGCTTTATTTAATTTCTTTTCCATAACCTTTCCTTATGTACGGCGCATATTCTATCTAATTTATCAAAAACTTTCAGTAATCAGACAACAATAGGACAACGTTTTTTTAGAAATTATCCAAAATGGCAAGTGCATCGGCGAGTTTTTTCACCGTAAAAACTTCCATATTTTCGACCGTACTTTTTGGCTTGTTGGCAAAAGGCACAATCGCACGTTTAAAGCCATGTTTTGCCGCTTCACTAATACGTTCTTGACCACTGGTCACCGGGCGAATTTCACCCGCTAACCCTACTTCACCAAAGACAACTAAATCTTGTGGTAATGGGCGATTACGGAAACTGGAAATTAATGCAAGTAATAACGCAAGATCTGCTCCAGTTTCCCCGACTTTTACTCCACCAACGACATTCACAAAAACATCTTGATCCGACATTTGTAATCCACCATGACGATGCAATACTGCAAGCAATAAGGCCAAACGATTTTGCTCTAACCCCACCGCCACTCGACGCGGATTTGCAAGCATTGAATGATCCACTAATGCTTGAATTTCCACCAAAAGCGGACGAGTGCCTTCCCAAAGTACCATGACCGAACTACCTGGAGTTTGTTCATCGCCACGGCTTAAGAAGATCGCCGATGGATTTTTCACCTCACGCAAGCCTTGCTCTGTCATACCAAATACGCCTAGCTCATTCACCGCACCAAAACGGTTTTTATGGCTACGTAACGTACGGAAACGGGAATCGGCCTCCCCTTCTAGCAATAACGAACAGTCAATGGCATGCTCCAATACTTTCGGACCGGCAAGGGTGCCGTCTTTCGTGACGTGTCCAACCATAATGATAGCGACCTGTCGAGTTTTCGCATAACGAGTAAGGAAAGAGGCACATTCACGCACTTGTGCCACACTTCCTGGAGAAGATTGAATATCCGAAAGATGCATAACCTGGATCGAGTCTACTACGATAATTTGAGGTTTCAGCTGATCCGCTAGATTACAAATTTGCTCGACGGAGGTTTCAGATAACATATTTAATTTATCTGTCGGCAGATTTAAGCGATTAGCTCGCATCGCCACTTGTTGAAGTGACTCTTCCCCCGTCACATAAAGTGCGGTCATATTTTTTGCTAATCCGCACATCACTTGAAGTAACAAGGTACTTTTACCTGCACCAGGATGCCCACCAATTAAAATAGCACTCCCTGGCACAATCCCGCCACCTAGCACGCGATCTAATTCTTTAAATCCACTGGTGAAACGCGGTGTCTCTTGCAAACTAATTTCAGAAAGCGTTTGGATTTTTGCTCGAGTTTCTCCTGCATACCCGCTAAAACGATCATTTTTTGTGGAATTTGAGGCTGAAATTAACCGCACTTCACTAATGGTATTCCACGCTTTACAGGCAGAACATTGGCCTTGCCAGCGTGAAAATTCCGCGCCACAATCATTACATACATAAGCGGTTTTAGGAGCTTTTGCCATTTTTACTATCCTTTAGAGAATCCGTTTTACGCCATCAACATCATTAAGCCAAGCATTCTTTCAAAATACGCACGACTCTTTAGTAATGCTTTTAACTTTTCAATAGTTTGAAAATTATCCTTTGTTTCACTATGAAAGGTAATCAAGCCTTTTATTTCATTAAGGAAAAATTGATTACTTGCTAATAACTCAGCTGATCGATTTTCTTCTAGCTTTTCAAACAAGGCTTTGTTGTCATCATAATAATGATAAAGGTTAAAAAATGCTCCCACACGCTCAACAGTTTTCATAAAATCGAAAGCAAACACATCAGTTGGAAATGAAAGGGTTTCTTCAATCAATTGCTGTTCCATTTTCATGACAGCACTTAATTGTTCGCGAGAATCAACCGCACTTCCCTCACGTTCCTCTTTTAAGAAATCACGCCATTTGTTTAGCCAATCAATTAAAAGTGGTTTGCTACCTAATTGATAGCCGCGCTTTGCTTTGCTTGCTGAACTAAAATAAACATCCTGTTCAAAAGGTAAAAGTGAGACAAAATGGAAAAGATCTGAAACAAGCCCTTCTTTTAATTCAAATTCAATTTCACAGATAGGCTGTGTTTTCTCCCCAGATAGAATCTTCCCTTGATCAAAAGCCACTTCAATTTTTGATGCACCAAACGTAATTAACCAAAAAGTGCGGTTAAAATCTGTTGAGAAAATCAGTTGTAATGTAGCGAAAGGTAAGTTTTCAAATGGATACAATGAGGTTAATTGTGCCGATGTAGGTACTGAATCATCAGGTATAGATAAATTATATTCTGGACGGCTATGCAATCCACCAACCACTTTTCCGTCTGTTTTTAAGGTAAGTGTGAAATCATTATTTTCCTGACGGACACGCAATCCCATTTTTTGTTTAGCTAAAAAATGATCGGGATAATCGAAATAGGTATTTCCCAGAAAGACTGTATTTTGTTCTAAGATTTTGAATTGATTGAGATGTGTTTTTAGGGTATCAAAAGCATCAGAGGTAACTGCAAGCTTTAATTCAACTTCATTACTCATTTTATTTTTCCTTATCAATTTTAACTGTTTAAATATACAGATAATTTTGTACAAATCAAGATCTTTTTCGTGTATTTCCTTATAAAATCAGGTAATATGCAACCGAAATTTTAACCTTTGTTATGGAGTAAAACACCTATGGCAATGAATAGTATTCTCGGATTATTTGCCCAGTCTCCTTTAAAACCACTGCAGAAACATTCTGATAAAGTGACTGAATGTTGTGATTTATTAATTCCATTCTTCCAACATACCTTTGTAAAACAATGGGATGATGCAGAAAAAACACGTCTAGATATTTCTCAATGTGAACGTGAAGCAGATAGTTTAAAACGCGAAATTCGTTTGAAACTGCCTCGCGGTTTATTTTTACCTATTGATCGTACCGATTTACTCGAATTAGTCACACAACAAGATAAATTAGCTAACTATGCAAAAGACATTGCAGGTCGTATGATTGGTCGCCAATTTGGAATTCCTGAAGAAATGCAGGAAGAATTTTTGCATTATGTACAACGTAGTTTGGATTCTATTCATCAAGCTCATTTAGTGATCGAAGAAATGGATAAACTACTTGAAACCGGTTTCAAAGGCCGTGAACTGAAATTGGTGAATACCATGATCCAAGAATTAGATTCTATCGAAGATGATACGGATCAAATGCAAATTAAATTACGCAAAATGCTATACACAATTGAAAGCCGTTATAACCCTATTGATGTGATGTTCTTATATAAAATCATCGAATGGGTAGGCGTATTAGCCGATCAAGCTCAACGTGTTGGATCTCGCATTGAATTAATGCTAGCCCGTTCCTAATTTTGACGACATTAACTACAACATAGGAAATCACTATGGAAATTATTAATGCATACGGCACGTGGTTAGTCTTAATTACCGCGGCATTCGGTTTTTTTATGGCATTTGGTATTGGTGCCAACGACGTATCAAACTCAATGGGCACCTCGGTTGGTTCGGGAACGATTACCGCCAAACAAGCGATCATTATTGCCCTTATCTTTGAATCTGCCGGGGCTTATTTGGCCGGCGGAGAAGTAACTGAAACCATCAAAAGTGGAGTGATCGACCCCACTCAATTTGTCGACATGCCAGACGTATTGGCATTAGGGATGCTTTCTGCTCTCTTTGCATCAGGTGCTTGGTTGTTTATCGCCACCAAAATGGGTTGGCCCGTTTCAGGTACTCACACCATCATCGGGGCTTTAATTGGTTTTGCTTGTATTACGATTGGTCCAAGTTCTGTGGACTGGTCCACCATCGGTGGGATCGTTGGAAGTTGGTTTATCACCCCCGTGATTGCTGGGCTTTTAGCCTATACCATCTTTGCAAGTATCCAGAAACTCATTTTCGATACCGAAGAACCGCTGAAAAATGCACAAAAATATGGCCCTTACTACATGGCGATTACTGTATTCGTACTTTGTATCGTTACCATGGCAAAAGGTTTAAAACACGTTGGTTTAAATCTTTCCAACAATGAAACCCTTATTATTTCATTGCTTATCAGTGTTGTTGGT
The DNA here is from genome assembly GCA_032568935.1 of Parahaemophilus parainfluenzae. Classification (GTDB taxonomy): domain Bacteria; phylum Pseudomonadota; class Gammaproteobacteria; order Enterobacterales; family Pasteurellaceae; genus Haemophilus_D; species Haemophilus_D parainfluenzae_AE. The sequence goes on along the minus strand of JAWHBY010000015.1, from coordinate 10,527 downwards.
ATGATCTTCTGCCATTTTTACTTCCGTAGTAAAGCGTTTACCGCAAAAGCAAGAAAAGGATCGTTCGGCTCAGTAGAAAAGATTTTTAGTATCTTAATGCTTTTAACCGCTTGTGCAATGGCATTCGCGCATGGTTCTAATGATGTAGCCAATGCAATTGGTCCGCTTTCTTCTGTAGTATCAATCGTGCAAAATGGCGGAAAAATCCTGAGTGGTGGTGATTTGGCTTGGTGGATTTTACCTTTAGGTGCATTAGGTATCGCCGTTGGTCTTATCGCAATGGGACAAAAAGTAATGGCTACCGTAGGATCGGGTATTACCGATTTAACCCCTAGTCGTGGTTTTGCTGCACAATTTGCAACTGCGATGACTGTTGTTGTCGCATCGGGTACAGGTTTACCAATATCCACTACGCAAACTTTAGTGGGCGCAATCTTAGGTATCGGTTTCGCACGTGGTATTGCAGCGCTTAACTTGACGGTTATCCGTAACATTATTAGTTCATGGGTTGTAACGTTACCTGCTGGTGCATTCTTTGCAATTGTGATTTTCTACATCCTTCGCGCGATTTTCCACTAGTATAATTATTAAAAGTGCGGTTATTTTTCATTTCATTTTCCGACCGCACTTTCTTCATGAATCTAGGAAGTATTATGTCAAAAGTGAGCAAACTTTTATTTTCTTGTGTTCTATTGGGAGCAACCATTGGAACAGTACAAGCTGAAACGCAATATGTGACAGAAAATCTGAACACATATTTACGTCGTGGTGCAGGTGATCAATTTAAGATCGCAGGTGCAATCCAATCTGGCGAAGCGGTAACAGTCTTGGAACAACAAGGAAAATACACCCTAATTCGAGATAATAAAAATCGTGAAGCTTGGATTTTAACCTCGGAACTGAGCTCTACACCAAGTAGCCGTGAAGAAAATCCAAAATTAAAAGCACAGGTACAAGAGTTAACGTTAAAGCTGAATCGTGTCGATTCAGATTGGCAACAACGCATAAACGAAATTCAACGCCGTAGCAAACAAGCTGAACAACAAAGCAGTGAATTGCTTGAGCAAAATTCACAACTTAAACGTGAATTAGAAATGACGAAAAATAAAAATCGTGATTTAGAAGCCATGCTTGATGCCAATAAACGTGAAATTGCGATTCAATGGTTTATTTATGGCGGTTCTGTATTGGGCGTAGGTTTGTTAATCGGTCTTGTATTACCTCACATTTTACCTAGACGTAAACGCCGTGATAGCTGGTAATGATTCATCGTAGAGGTAGGCATTTGCCTACCTTTTCTTTATATTTTGACGGGAGAGCAAAATGGAAATTTATCTTGTCGGCGGTGCTGTACGTGATCAACTTTTAGGTTTACCGATTAAAGATCGTGACTGGGTTATCGTAGGTGCTACACCAGAAATGTTGTTAGCTCAAGGTTATCAACAAGTCGGCAAAGACTTCCCTGTTTTTCTGAATCCTGCCAATCATGAAGAATATGCGCTTGCTCGTACAGAACGAAAATCAGGCAAAGGTTACACTGGATTTATTTGTGACTTTTCAGATGAGATTACGCTTGAACAAGATTTAATTCGTCGAGATCTCACTATTAATGCTATTGCACAAGACAAAGATGGCAAGCTGCACGATCCTTATCATGGTGTAGAGGATATTCATCAACGTATTTTACGTCATATTTCACCTGCTTTTGCTGAAGATCCACTACGTGTATTACGTGTTGCACGCTTTGCGGCTCGCTTTCATCATTTAGGTTTTTCTATTGCCGAAGAAACCCTTAAATTAATGGTAGAACTCACTGAACAAGGTGAACTCGCCCACTTAACGGCTGAGCGTGTTTGGATGGAAACGGAAAAAGCATTAAACGAACCGCATCCTGAAATTTATTTTGAAACACTACATCAAGTCGGCGCCCTCAAAGTACTCTTCCCTGAGATTGCCGCCTTAGATGGGGTACCGAATCCAGCCAAATACCACCCTGAAATTGACAGCTTTATTCATACTATGCTCGTATTGCAACAAGCCGTTAAACTCACTGAAAATAGCAATTTGAATAAAAGTGCGGTCCGTTTTGCAGCGATTTGTCATGATCTTGGAAAAGCCCTTACCCCAAAAGAAATGTGGCCAAGTCATCATGGTCACGAAAAAGCCGGGATTAAACCGACTCGTTCATTATGCAAACGCTTTAGAATCCCTAATTATATTCAAGAATTAGCTGAATTAACTTGTGAATATCACACGCATGTGCATAAAGCCTTAGAGCTTCGTCCTGAAACAGTGGTAAAACTCTTTAATACGTTTGACGTTTGGCGCAAGCCTCAGCGCTTTGAAGAATTCTTATTGGTATGTTTATTTGATACTCGCGGGCGAACGGGATTTGAAAATAAAGAATATCCACAAATTGATTATCTCAAAGCGCTCTACCAAGCTGCTCTTGCTGTTGATGTACAGCAAGTCATTGCTGATGGTTTTGAAAAACAAGGTATTCGAGATGAATTAACGCGTCGAAGAATTGCCGCGGTGAAAGCGGAGAAAACTCGCTTAAACGCTTAATCAAGCTTTACTAAAAGTAAACTAACCCTTACAATATGTGCAATTTTTTAGTAAATATTTTGTTATGAAATTATTAAAATCGCTTCTCGTGCCTGTACTTGCCAGTGCGATCTTATCCGCTTGTACTCTTGATACAGAGCGCCCAACAGATGTTCAACATATCGATAAAAACGATATTACGTGGCAACAGCACCTCAAAAAAATCAAACAAATTCAATATTATAGCACCAAAGGACAAATTGGTTACATCAGTCCACAAGAGCGTTTTTCTAGTCGCTTTGAGTGGCAATATCAAAACCCGAAAGCCTATAAGTTAAAACTTTATTCTCTCATTAGCAAAACAACGCTAACCATGGAGATGCATCCTAATGGCATGACTATTTCGGATAATAAGGGCAACCAGCAATCTGATAAAAACACCAAATTATTGCTACGTGAAATCATCGGAATGGATGTGCCATTAGAGCATTTATCTTATTGGTTAAAAGGTCAGCCAGCGGATAACGCCGATTACCAAGTTGGAACGAATCACCTTTTATCTGAATTTAGCTACCCACTTGATGGCTCGATGTGGACAGCCGATTACTTAAGTTATCATGCAGATAATTCGATGCCTGAAAATATTCTATTAAAGAATAAAAGTACATCGCAAACCCTAAAAATTCGTGTGGATGAATGGGCGTTCTAATGAAAACACATCACTTTACGACCGCACTTTCAACTTCTCTTGGAAAGCCTAACCGCTTCCCAAGCCCCGCAAAACTCAATTTATTTCTCTATATAAACGGTAAACTGCCAAACGGCTACCACGAATTACAAACGCTTTTCCAATTTCTCGATTTTGGCGATTGGCTCACCATTGATATTCACCAAGATAAACAAATCTGTATCACGCCTGAAATTCCAGACTTACCTCTAGAGCAAAATTTAATCTATCGTGCAGCGACACTACTACAAGAAAAAACAGGCTGTACGCTCGGTGCCACAATTCATTTAGATAAAATTTTGCCAATAGGCGGTGGTATTGGGGGTGGTTCATCCAATGCGGCAACGACTCTGCTCGCTTTAAACTATTTATGGCAAACCCATTTATCCATTGATGAACTTGCTGAACTCGGACTAAAACTCGGGGCTGATGTACCCATCTTTATTCATGGCCAAGCCGCTTTTGCAGAAGGCGTAGGTGAAAAAATCCAATACAGTGAACCACAAGAAAAATATTATGTGGTACTAAAACCTGAACCTGCGATTTCTACTGCGGTGGTCTTTAGCGATCCCGATTTGCCTCGCAATACAGAAAAAAGATCCCTTGCCGAACTTTTGAATCAACCGTTTACAAACGATTGCGAAAAAGTCGTGCTAACTCAATATCCTGAAGTTGAAAAAGCCCTACTATGGTTGCTACAATATGCACCAGCCAGATTAACCGGAACCGGATCTTGTGTTTTTGCTGAATTTAATGATGAAAAATCAGCAAAAACTGTTTTACAAAAAAAACCGAAAGAATTGTTTGGCTTTGTAGCTAAAGGATTGAACACTTCTCCTTTACATACAATGCTAAAACGACTCTCAACCAACCAATTTATCCATTCTCAACCTGAGGTTATATAAAATGCCAGACATTAAACTCTTTGCAGGAAATGCTACACCTGAGCTAGCAAAAAAGATTTCTGAACGTCTTTACATTTCATTAGGCGATGCCACTGTTGGACGCTTTAGCGATGGTGAAATCCAAGTGCAAATTAATGAAAATGTGCGTGGTGCAGACGTGTTTATTATTCAATCCACTTGTGCACCAACGAATGACAACCTGATGGAATTAATTGTAATGGTTGATGCTTTACGTCGTGCATCTGCCGGCCGTATTACTGCCGTTGTTCCTTATTTTGGTTATGCTCGTCAAGATCGTCGTGTGCGTTCTGCTCGTGTTCCAATCACAGCAAAAGTGGTAGCAGATTTACTTTCAACTGTAGGGATTGACCGCGTATTAACTTGTGACTTACACGCAGAGCAAATCCAAGGTTTCTTTGATGTACCGGTTGATAACGTATTCGGTTCACCTGTTTTACTTGATGACATCTTGAAGAAAACGGATCTTGTCAATCCTATCGTTGTTTCTCCAGATATCGGTGGTGTTGTTCGTGCTCGTGCAGTTGCGAAATTATTAAATGATACAGAGATGGCGATTATCGATAAACGTCGTCCACGAGCAAACGTATCACAAGTTATGCATATTATCGGGGATGTTGCAGATCGTAATTGTATCCTTGTGGATGACATGATTGATACAGGTGGTACATTATGTAAAGCGGCTGAAGCATTAAAAGAACGTGGTGCAAAACGCGTATTTGCTTACGCAACTCACGCCGTATTCTCTGGCGCAGCTGCACAACATTTAGCGAGCGATGCCATTGATGAAATCGTGGTAACGGATACTGTGCCACTTTCACCTGAAATGAAAGCACTTGGTAAAGTACGCGTGCTGACTCTTTCAACTATGCTTGCTGAAGCAATTCGTCGTATCAGCAATGAAGAATCTATTTCAGCAATGTTTGAATAATTCTTTCGCTTAGTATTCATTTTAAAAGTGCGGTCAGAAAATCCAATGTTTTTTTGACCGCACTTTTTTATGCTTCAACTAAAAATAAGGCAAAAAAAAGTGCCCCACTGGGGCACTACTCGGAAAGCAAAATAGATGTCGGCTATTTAAAAATAGCACTTGTTTTTAGTGATTTAAGAATACGGCAAAGTCCTTTATATTGCAAATAGCAATGTTCAAATTTGTGAGCTAAATCACGATTTTTCTTCACTTTTTTATGTTTAATCGTTTTCGTATAAAAAAAGAGGAGCATACAGCTCCTCTTCTCTAGAAATAGAATTAAATTAACCGTTAATAAATTTTTCGCCTAATTCAATATCTGCACGCAATGTTGGTAACATTGCTTCTAAAGCTTCTTGTTCAAATTTGCTTAAGGTACCGATTGGTAAAATTTCTTCTACACCTTCTTTACCTAAACGTACTGGTTGAGCGAAGAAACGTGCGTATTTACCATCACCTTCTACATAAGTACATTCAACCACAGTTTCACCACTTAAGCCTTTCACTAATGAACGCGCAAAACGTGCTGCTGCTTGAGCCATAGAAAGTGTCGCAGAACCGCCACCTGCTTTTGCTTCAACCACTTCAGTACCTGCATTTTGGATACGTTTTGTTAATGGTGCAATTTCCTCTTCTTTCCACTCAGCATATTGAACTTGTGAAAGTAATGGAAGAATCGTCACACCTGAGTGGCCGCCAATTACCGGTACGCTTGTACGAGAAACATTTAAGCCTTTTAATTCAGATACGAATGTTTCAGAACGTAACACGTCTAAAGTGGTGACACCGAATAATTTACGTTTGTCATAAACACCCGCTTTTTTCAATACTTCTGCAGCAATCGCAACCGTCGTGTTCACAGGGTTGGTAATAATACCTACACAAGCTTTTGGACAAGTTTTTGCAACATGTTCAATTAAGTTACGCACGATCCCCGCATTGATGTTGAAAAGATCTGAACGATCCATACCCGGTTTACGTGCTACCCCTGCAGAAATTAAAACGACATCAGCACCTTTAAGGGCTGGTGTTGGATCTTCTCCCGCAAAACCTTCTACTTTCACCGCTGTTGGAATATGGCTCACATCTTTAGCCACACCTGGTGTCACTGGTGCAATATCATAAAGTGCTAATTCACTTTCAGCGGGTAATTGTAATTTAAGTAATAAGGCTAATGCTTGACCAATACCGCCTGCTGCGCCTAATACTGCAATTTTCATAAAATACTCCTTATGTATTAATTAATCCTAACTAGGTAGGATTTTAAAGTCTTGCCCATTAAATTACAAACAGAGAAATTCAATTATGCGATCTAGCTCAAACTTTTCAAATGATAAGTTTATTTTAATTGCTTAAAATGAATTTTTATGCAATTCTTATGCAAATTCCCCTATACGAGAATAACTATGTCAGATCAATTAACAAAAGCATTTAAAGAACTGCTCCATCAAGAACGATTTGCTTCTCAGAGTGAAATTGTTGACGCCTTAAAAAACCAAGGATTTCAAAGCATTAACCAGTCTAAAGTTTCACGCATGCTAAGTAAATTTGGTGCAGTTCGTGCGAGAAATACGAAAATGGAAATGGTGTATTGCTTACCAAGTGAATTAAGTGTACCCGCTACCAGCAGTCCATTAAAAAATTTGGTTTTGGATATTGATCACAATGATTTCGTTATCGTCATTAAAACCTCTCCAGGTGCCGCGCAGTTGATTGCCCGCTTATTGGATTCCATTGGTAAACCAGAAGGCATTTTAGGCACGATTGCGGGAGATGACACCATTTTTGTAACACCAACAAAAGACACAACCATCAAATCGCTTTTAGGACAAATTCAAACGCTCTTTGAAAGCAATCTATAATGAATATCTTAGTGACCGGTGGAACCGGATTTGTTGGGAAACCCTTGGTTGAATCGCTACTTTCACGTGGCGATAGCATTACCGTATTAACTCGCTCGATTGAAAAAGCCCAAGCTGTTTTTCCTGAAAAAACACCGAAATTTTTGACCGCACTTTCAACACTCAAAGACTTAAATGAATTTGATGCGGTCATTAATCTTGCCGGTGAGCCAATCTTCGATAAAAGATGGACAGTTCAACAAAAAGAGAAACTGCGTCATAGCCGTATTGATTTAACACAGCAGCTTGTTCAACTTATTAATCAAAGTGAACATCCCCCAGTCTTGATTTCAGGTTCAGCAACGGGAATTTATGGAAACGGTGGCGAAGATATACTTACCGAAGACACAAATCCAAGTACTCAATTTACTGCACAGCTTTGTATTGATTGGGAAAATGCAGCAAAACAAGCTAACACAAGAGTCTGTTTAGTCAGAACGGGATTAGCGCTTTCTCCAAAAGGCGGGGCTTTTGCAAAAATCCTTCCGCTCTATCGCTTCGGATTAGGTGGCAAATTAGGGAATGGCGAGCAATATTGGAGCTGGATCGCATTAGAGGATATGGTAAAAGGACTGCTCTTCTTACTTGACCATAATGATTGTGAAGGTGCATTTAATTTTACTGCACCACATCCTGTTAAAAACAAGACATTCAACCAATTATTAGGTCAAGCATTACATCGGCCTTGTTTTGCTCAAGTGCCTCAATTTTTACTCACCACTCTTCTAGGTGAACGTGCTTGTATTCTTTTAGATAGCCAAAACGCCTATCCCAAACATTTGTTAGATTGCGGATTTACATTCGAATACTCTGAATTAAGGGATTACTTTCACAAAATACTTTAAAAACAAAAGGCTGGTCAAAACCAGCCTTTATTATTTTTCATTATGCTAAATATTCCAAAAACTCTCCCACTGTGTGGAAAGATCCAAATATCAGCACAATGTCATTTTTATCGGCATTTTTAACCGCACTTTGTACACCTTTAGCTACAGAATCTTCAGAAACACTTTTTGCTGATGGGCAAACTGTTTTTAATTTTGCATTTAGGTCATCGCCAGATTGACCACGGTAACCACCTAATGTGACACAATACCATTGGTCAATAACAGAAGTAAGTTGAGTAAATACAGACTCCGCATCTTTATCTTTCAGCATACCGCAAACTGCAATGATACGACCTGAAATCTGTGCTTTAAGTGAAGTCAATTTTTTGGCTAAATATTTTGCTGCATGAGGGTTATGCCCCACATCGATGATCACTTTTGGCAACTGTGAATAAGGGACATTCAAGCGGGCTGCCAGTTTTTCTAACTGATTGCCTTTCAATTGTTGAAAGCGCCCCACTAATTCCACTTCAATTAATGAACGTTTAATGGTCTCGACAGAAATATCAAAAGGTAATTGCTCAACAGCCGCCAAAGCGGTTGCTGCATTGGCTAATGGAATTTGGCAAAACGGCAAATTTTCTAACCGCACTTTGTTGCTCTGCCACATCCAAGTTTGCTCATTGGCTTTAAACGACCAATTAACATCTCGGCGTGAAACGTAGCAATGTAATTCCTCCGCTTGTTCTAACATAGGTTGCGGAACATTGGGTTCGCCAATCACAACCGGTTTGTTTGCACGGAAAATACCTGCTTTTTCAAAGCTAATTTCTTCACGTGTTGAACCTAGAAAATCCGTATGATCAATATCAATACTGGTGATAACGGCCAGATCATTGTCGACAATATTGGTTGCGTCCAAACGCCCACCAAGCCCTACCTCAAGAATCACAACATCAAGTTTCGCTTGTTTGAATAAATGCAAAGCCGACAACGTGCTAAATTCAAAATAAGTAAGAGACTGAGTTTTATGATTTTCGATAAAATCAAAAGAAGCGGTATGCATTTCATCCGGCAAGTCTTGATTTTGAATACGAACACGTTCGTTATAACGTAATAAATGGGGGGAAGAATACACACCCACACGCAAGCCGTGATTTAACAAAATGGTTTCAAGCAAACGGCAAGTCGTGCCTTTACCATTTGTGCCCCCTACCGTGATCACATAAGACGTGGGATTCAAAAGATCCAATTCTTCTGCCACTGACTTAATACGCTCTAGCCCCAAATCAATCGCTTTGAAGTGACTGTTTTCCAAATAAGAAAGCCACTCAGCGAGTGGCGAAGTGGCTTTTAAATTCATTGTATTAGGCATTTTCAACAACTTCTACTTCAACAAAAGGTGAAGGTTGATTGGTGAGTTTGCTTAAAAGGTTTCCAAGGGTTGAACGCATTTCTGAACGTTTCACGATCATATCAATCGCCCCTTTCTCAAGTAAGAATTCACTACGTTGGAAGCCTTCCGGTAATTTCTCACGTACGGTTTGTTCGATAACACGTGGGCCTGCAAAACCGATTAATGCTTTTGGCTCAGCAATGTTTACATCACCTAACATGGCAAAACTTGCAGATACCCCACCTAATGTTGGGTCGGTTAATACCGAAATAAACGGCACGCCTTTTTCACGCATTTTTGCTAACACCGCGCTGGTTTTCGCCATTTGCATTAAGGAGAAAAGGGCTTCTTGCATACGTGCACCGCCACTTGCAGAGAAACAAACGAATGGACAATTTAATTCCATTGCTTTTTCTGCCGCTTTTACAAATTTTGCTCCTACAACCGAGCCCATTGAACCGCCCATGAAGCTAAAGTTTGAAGCCGCAACAACAATAGGCATATTGTAAAGTGTACCGGTCATTGTGATTAACGCATCTTTTTCGCCCGTTTCTTTTTGAGCAGCAGAAATACGATCTTTATATTTTTTTAAATCTTTAAATTTAAGAATATCTTTTGGTTCTAAATCAGCCGATAGTTCTTGGCTTGAACCTTCATCTAACAAGGCTAAAAGGCGCTCACGAGCATCAATACGCATATGATGACCGCATTTTGGACAAACATATAAATTACGTTTTACTTCTTCACCGTAAAGAACTTGTTCACAAGAGGTACATTTTGTCCAAACCCCTTCTGGTACGTTAGCTTTACGTGATGCAGAGGAAGAGGTTCCTTTGCTAAAAATTCTATCAATCCAGCTCATTTTTTACCTTTTTTATTAACTAGAAAAGTTTGCATATTTAATCATAATTTAGCGAAATTTGCTAGTCAGATGAGATTATCTTCTAAAAACAATGGCCCTAAATTTTTCTGTGGAATCGCAAATTTTTCAGGGTAAATGGCATTCACTAAATATAAGCCTTCGGGTTTCGCTGTTGGAGCAGCTAATTTACGATCTTTTTGCTCTAACAACCATTTCATCCACTCAACAGGTTGATTGCCTGCGCCGACTTCTATCAAGCTTCCCACAATATTGCGTACCATATGATGCACAAAAGCATTGGCTTGAATATCCACAATAATGTACTGCCCTTTTCGCACCACATTTAAATGATGCACATTTCGCCAAGGGGTATT
>JAWHBY010000014.1:0-30001 GCA_032568935.1 Parahaemophilus parainfluenzae | reverse complement strand
ATTATTAACAGCCGCAATTTTAACGTTTATTACACCAATTCCTCTACCAATGCCAGTATTGAGCTCATTAGTGATTCTTGTGACAACCAGCATTTTATTGTTAGGGAAATATCGTTTATTAGATAGTTTATCGAAAATCATCATGATTGCTTTAACGGTAACAACCGTAAGCGCTGTTGTGATTGCCTTTATGCGTAACGGCATCCATGGTGTAGCCTCACCTGATTTTGTCGCGCCTTCTCCATGGGAATTAAGCAAGTTAGCGTTTTTAGTTGCGTTGATGGGCTGGATGCCTGCACCAATTGAAATTTCTGCAATTAACTCAATGTGGGTGGTAGCAAAACGTCGTCTAACGAAAGTATCTTATGAAGACGGCTTGTTTGACTTCAATGTGGGTTACATCGGCACAGCAATTTTAGCTGTCGTATTCTTAGCGCTTGGTGCATTGGTGCAATATGGTTCTCCAGAAACCGTAGAGATGGTTGGCGGAAAATATATCGCACAACTTATCAATATGTATGCAAGTACTATCGGTGAATGGGCGCGGTTATTAATTGCCGTGATTGCGTTCATGTGCATGTTTGGTACAACAATTACAGTCATTGATGGTTACTCTCGTACCAATGTTGAAGCCGTGCGTATCTTGTTTGGTAAACAAGAAAGCTCTGTGAGAATTCTTAATATCGGTATGATTTTTGCGGCGTTATCTGGTTTAGCGATTATTTTCTACTTTAATAATGCTGTTGGTCCGATGTTGAAGTTCGCGATGATTGCTTCATTTGTTTCTGCACCAATCTTTGCTTGGTTGAATTTATCTCTGACTAAGCACGCGAAACACAGTGTAAAAGGCGGATTATTGTGGTTATCCCTTATCGGTTTATTCTACTTAACAGCCTTTGCAGGATTATTTATTGCTTCAGAATCTGGTTTTTTAAACTGGTTATTTGATAAGCTAATTGGGTAAATAAGTTGTTAATAAGAAAATTACCGCACTTTAGTTTTAAAGTGCGGTAATTTTTTTGAAAGTTTTTAGTAGAAAAGGTATGATGCAGCCTATTCTCAATTATGTAGATGACGAGCTTGAAATATAAAAATAATCAATCGGTTCTCGTGGTAATTTATGCGGAAAGCACGCATCGTGTTCTTATGCTTCAACGTCAAGACGATTCTACTTTTTGGCAATCTGTTACGGGGACATTGGAAACTAATGAAACACCAAGAGAAACAGCAATTCGAGAAGTTTGGGAAGAAATAGGATTAAAAATAGAAGAAAATTCGACCGCACTTTTTGATTGTAAAGAGAGTATAGAATTTGAAATTTTCCCGCATTTCCGCTATAAATACGCACCGAATGTGACTCACTGCCATGAATATTGGTTTTTATTGGCAGTTGAGCAGGAATTTGAGCCGATATTAAGTGAGCATTTGGCGTATCAATGGGTTTCCCCTGAACAAGCGATCCAAATGACAAAATCGCCGAATAATGCTGAGGCTATCAAAAAATATTTGATGAACGGCTTTCCTCTATAGAAGAGGATATAATTTACAAACGTTTTTAAGATAAGAAGGAAAACAACATGGCAGGCCATAGTAAGTGGGCAAATATTAAACACCGTAAAGCAGCTCAAGATGCTCAACGCGGTAAAATTTTTACAAAATTAATTCGTGAATTAGTGACTGCTGCAAAAATTGGTGGCGGTGATGTAAGTGCTAACCCGCGTCTACGTGCGGCAGTAGATAAAGCCTTATCGAGCAATATGACTCGCGATACCATTAACCGTGCGATTGAACGCGGTGTGGGTGGTGGTGATGACACCAATATGGAAACAAGAATTTACGAAGGTTATGGTCCAGGTGGAACTGCTGTGATGGTTGAGTGTCTAAGTGACAACGCAAACCGAACCATCTCACAGGTTCGCCCAAGTTTCACTAAATGTGGTGGTAACTTAGGGACTGAAGGTTCTGTGGGCTACTTATTCAGCAAAAAAGGCTTGATTTTAATTAGCCAAGGTGAAGAAGATGCGTTAATGGAGGCAGCAATTGAAGCCGGTGCGGATGATGTTCAACTACAAGATGATGGTTCATTCGAAATCTATACTGCGTGGGAAGATTTAGGTTCTGTGCGTGATGCAATCGAAGCAGCAGGATTTAAAATTGATAACGCAGAAGTGACAATGATTCCATCAACAACAGTTGATCTTGATCTTGAAACTGCGCCTAAATTGTTGCGTTTAATTGACATGTTAGAAGACTGTGACGATGTACAAAACGTATATCATAACGGTGAAATTAGTGATGAAGTTGCAGCTCAGCTGTAATTTTAAGGAGATTTAGAATGAAATTAGCTAAAGTATTACCTGCAATGGCCGCTCTTGTTGTTTTATCAGCTTGTGCAAGTGATGCACCAAAAATGGAAAACAAAGCAGAGCAAGCTGCAGCACCTACTGTAACGGATAAAACAGTAGTTTATACTTGTAACAAGAAAACCGTAACTGCGGTTTACCAATTCGAAAACCAAGAGCCAACAGCGGCAATGGTGATGGTCGGAGATAAAGTTATTGCGAAAGATTTCGCTCGTGATGCAGCTCAAAAAGACTTCACTTCATTTACTTCAGGCAAATATGTTTGGAACGTAGATAGTGGTTTGACTTTAGATAAATTTGATTCTGTCGCACCAGTAAATCTTTTAATCAAAGGCAAAAAAACAGATAAAATTGTTGTGAAAAACTGTGATGTAGATGCAAAAGCAACTGCAAAAGCAAACCAATAATTAACGCTAAAAACGGCCGGCATTGACCGGCCGTTTATTTTTTGAGAATTTATGAGTATTATTTTAGGCATTGACCCAGGTTCTCGTGTAACGGGCTATGGTGTGATTCGACAAAATGGTCGCCATTTAGAATATCTAGGCAGTGGAGCAATCCGCACGCAGGTAGAGGATTTACCTACACGCTTAAAACGAATTTATGCCGGTGTGACTGAAATCATCACGCAATTTCAGCCAGATATGTTTGCCATTGAACAAGTGTTTATGGCTAAAAATGCGGACTCAGCTTTAAAACTGGGGCAAGCGCGTGGTACGGCAATTGTGGCGGCAGTGAACCATGATTTACCTGTATTTGAATATGCTGCTCGTTTGGTTAAACAGACTGTCGTTGGGATTGGTTCTGCAGATAAAGTGCAAGTACAAGATATGGTGACACGAATTTTGAAGCTCTCAGATAAACCACAAGCAGATGCGGCAGATGCTTTAGCTATTGCCATCACTCATGCTCATACCATTCAACATTCCTTGCATATTGCAGGCTCGGTCAAAACGACAGAAACACACGAAAAAATGACCGCACTTTTTAAAACAAGATATAGCCGAGGTCGATTTAGATTAAAAATTTAACTGGATTAATATCCAGTTTTATTTTATTCTATGCAAAAATTTTTTTACATGGAAATCTTATGATCGGTCGTTTAAAAGGCATCTTATTAGAAAAACAACCTCCTGAAATTTTGCTTGATGTACAAGGCGTCGGTTACGAATTATTGTTACCGATGACCAGTTTTTATGACTTACCAGAAATCGGGCAAGAAACCACTTTATTTACCCATCTTGTTGTGCGTGAAGATGCTCATCTTCTTTTTGGATTTGCCCAAAAAACTGACCGCACTTTATTCCGTGAATTAATTAAAACCAATGGCGTTGGCCCTAAATTGGCACTTGCGATTTTATCTGCAATGTCAGTCGAGCAGTTTGCTTATGCAATTGAACGAGAAGAACTATCAAAATTAGTTAAAATTCCTGGTGTGGGCAAGAAAACGGCTGAACGTTTATTGGTAGAGTTAAAAGGGAAGTTTAAGGATGTTCGTCAAAGTGATTTCTTTGTTGAAAGCAAACATATTCCTTCAACTTCAGAATTACGCCAAGCTGAAAGCTCAGCAGATGAAGCGGTTGCTGCATTGGTTGCGCTAGGCTATAAACCAACCGATGCTGAAAAAATGGTGAAAAAAGTGGCTAAAGCGGATTTGAGCAGTGAGCAATTAATTCGCGAAGCTTTAAAAGCCGCATTATAAAGATTCAACAGATATGATCGAAGCAGATAGAATTATTAGCAGTCAGGTAAAGATGGATGAAGATGTCATCGATCGTGCGATTCGTCCAAAGCTTTTAGCGGACTATGTGGGACAACCACAAGTGCGAGAGCAGATGGATATTTTTATTAAAGCCGCGAAATTGCGTCAAGATGCCTTAGATCATCTTTTGATTTTTGGTCCCCCAGGATTAGGAAAAACAACTTTAGCTAATATTGTCGCAAATGAAATGGGCGTGAATATCCGTACCACATCCGGCCCAGTACTTGAGAAAGCCGGGGATTTAGCGGCAATGCTGACAAATCTAGAACCACATGATGTGCTGTTTATTGATGAAATTCATCGTCTTTCACCAGCGATTGAAGAAGTACTTTACCCCGCAATGGAAGATTATCAGCTAGATATTATGATTGGTGAAGGCCCTGCTGCGCGTTCAATTAAATTAGATTTGCCACCTTTTACATTAATTGGTGCTACAACCAGAGCAGGTTCGTTAACTTCACCATTGCGTGATCGTTTCGGAATCGTTCAACGTTTAGAATTTTATTCCGTTGAAGATTTAACTTCTATTGTGACAAGAAGTGCCTCTTGCTTAAATCTAGAATTAGAAGATAAAGCCGCTTTTGAAGTGGCACGCCGCTCACGTGGTACGCCCCGTATTGCAAACCGTTTATTACGTCGAGTGCGAGATTTTGCGGATGTGCGCAATGATGGCATTATTTCAGCAAGCATTGCAAAACAAGCACTTTCAATGTTGGATGTCGATGATGCAGGCTTTGATTACTTAGACCGAAAATTGCTCACGACAGTGATAGAACGTTTTGATGGTGGCCCAGTTGGATTAGATAACTTAGCCGCAGCAATAGGTGAAGAGCGAGACACTATCGAAGATGTGCTAGAACCTTATTTGATTCAACAAGGCTTTTTACAGCGTACGCCTCGAGGGCGAATTGCGACTTCGTTAACTTATCGACACTTCGGACTTCAGAAGCCATCAGAATAAGAGATATAAAAAAGGACATATTGATATCAATATGTCCTTTCTTTTTTAAACTTGATTAGTTAGTTTCTTCAGTATAGCTCTTCATGCTATTTAATCTTGCTAAACCCACATCACAGCTTTTTTGCTGAGTAGCTAATTCCATTTCAAGAATTTGCTGTTTACTTTGATTGAGTTTGCTTTTGATTTTACTAACTTGAGTGTGAGTGCCAGGCTGTTTTTCCGCTTGAGCAATCAAATTTTCTGTTTCTTTAAATAACTGTGTACATTGTTTTGGAAGAGCAGCTTTATTTTCTATAAGAGGTGCTGCAGTGGCTGATAGTGCTATAGAACCGCAAAGTGCGGTCAACATTACAAAAATTTTTTTCATCATAAATCCCTACAAATCTCTCCAAATATTACTGGGCTAAAAATAGCAAAATCTTACGACTCTGTCTAGCGGTTATTTTGTCCATTCCTTTTCAATAAAGTTTCCTTGTGATAGATAAATTTTCTATTTTTTGTAAAAACACAAAATCTGATCTATATCAATTTTACTATTACTATACAAAATTGTGATTTTGTAATTTATATCAAAAAAATATGATCGATATAACTGTTTTTTATTTTTTATCCTCATAAATAGTAGTAGAATAGAGCGAAATTTTGAATGTTTATATTGTAATCGGTTACTGTATTCTGTTTTGAGAATAGAAAAGGCAATTATTACGTAAATAATTCAATGTCTCTTAACAATTTGTGTTGAGTAGTTTGGGGTGGTTATTTGGGATTATCCTTGGTAATCATAAAGTGAAAATCTTGTAGATTTATACAAGGAGTTGAGATGTTAGACGTTGTTGATCTCTCACGCTTGCAGTTTGCATTAACTGCGTTATATCACTTCATTTTTGTGCCATTAACATTAGGTTTATCTTTCGTTCTTGTGATCATGGAAACTATTTATGTTAAAACGGGTAAAGAAGTATATAAAGATATGACAAAATTCTGGGGTAAGTTATTTGGTATTAACTTTGCTCTAGGGGTGACGACCGGTATTATTATGGAGTTCCAATTTGGGACAAACTGGTCTTATTATTCTCACTATGTAGGTGATATTTTTGGTGCGCCATTAGCGATAGAAGCATTACTTGCATTCTTCCTAGAATCTACTTTTGTAGGCTTATTCTTCTTCGGTTGGGATCGTTTAACTAAAGGTAAACACTTACTCGCAACTTACTGCGTAGCCTTTGGCTCAAACCTTTCAGCGATGTGGATTTTAGTCGCAAATGGTTGGATGCAACATCCAGTAGCGGCAGAATTTAACTTTGAAACCGTTCGTATGGAGATGACCAGTTTCCTAGATCTTTGGTTAAACCCGGTTGCTCAAAGTAAATTCTTACACACGTTAACGGCAGGTTATTCAACCGGTGCAATGTTTGTATTAGGAATCAGTGCATTCTATTTATTAAAAGGCCGTGATATTGGTTTCGCTAAACGTTCATTCTCTGTAGCGGCAACTTTTGGTTTTATCGCTGCATCAGCGGTATTAATTATGGGTGATGAATCAGGTTACGATATCGGTAAAGCACAACCTGTGAAATTAGCTGCAATGGAAGCTGAGTTTGAAACTCATCCTGCACCGGCGCCATTCCATCCAGTTGCAATTCCAAATACTGCAGAAATGAAAAATGATTTTGCGGTTGAAATCCCATATTTAGGTGGTTTAATTGCAACGCGTTCTTTAGACACTGAAATCGTTGGTTTGAAAGAGATTCAAGCTAAAAATGAAGGTCGTGTTCGTAACGGTATGGTTGCTTATGATTTATTCACACAATTAAAAGCAGAGAAAAAATCAGCAGGTCACGTAAATCCAGAAACTAAAGCAAAATTTGATGAAGTAAAAGGCGATTTAGGTTTTGGTTTATTATTAAAACGTTACACAGATAAAGTTGTTGATGCAACAGATGAACAAATTAAACAAGCGGCTCGTGATACTATTCCAAACGTAGGTCCTAACTTCTGGGCATTCCGTGGTATGTTAGCTGCAGGTGGCTTAATTATTTTATTGACCTTCGGCGCATTTGTTCAGAATTTACGTAATAAAGTCACTTCTTCTCGCTTATTACTTAAAGCATTGCTTTGGGGTATCCCATTGCCAATCTTAGCGATTGAATTTGGTTGGTTCTTAGCTGAATTTGGCCGTCAACCGTGGGCGATTTATGAAGTATTACCGGTAGGTGTGTCTGCTTCTAACTTGAGTGTAGGTGACCTATGGTTCTCTATCGGTTTAATTTGTGTACTTTACTTCTTCTTCATTATTGCGGAAATGTATTTGATGTTTAAATATGCACGTTTAGGTCCGAGTGCATTGAAAACCGGCAAATACTATTTTGAGCAATCATCTAAATAAGCAGGAGATGAATTATGCTTGATTATGAAATTCTACGTATTATTTGGTGGGTGCTAGTTATCGTATTGCTTATCGGCTTCTCTGTAACAGATGGATTCGATATGGGCGTGACCGCACTTTTACCAGTAGCAGGTAAGAAAGAAGTAGAAAGACGTATTATGATTAACTCTATTGCTCCACACTGGGATGGTAACCAAGTTTGGTTATTAACTGCTGGTGGTGCAATCTTTGCGGCATGGCCGATTGTTTATTCTGTAGCGTTTTCAGGTTTCTATATTGCCTTATTCCTTGTGTTAGCTGCGTTATTCTTCCGCCCAATTGGTTTTGAATATCGTGCGAAAATTGATAATCCAACATGGCGTGCGATGTGGGATTGGGGCTTGTTTGCGGGTGGTTTTGTGCCTGCATTAGTATTCGGTGTGGCATTTGGTAATTTATTACAAGGTGTACCATTCGAATTAAATGAGCTTTCACAAGCTACTTACACCGGTTCTTTTTTTGCGTTATTAAACCCATTTGCATTACTTTGTGGTGTGTTAAGCCTTGCAATGTTAGTGACTCACGGTGCAAACTGGTTACAAATGAAAACCACTGCAGCATTGCGTGATCGTGCAAGAGCGATTACACAAATTGGTGCATTAGTAACATTAATTACTTTTATACTTGCCGGTGTGTGGCTTTCTTTCAAAGAAGGTTATGTTGTAACTAGCACTATCGATCACTTTGCAGCATCAGCACCAGCTTCAGGTAAAGAAGTGGCAGTTGAAGTAGGTGCATGGTTCAAGAACTTCAATGAAAATCCAGCTTTATGGGCATTCCCAGTATTAGCTGTGGTGGGGGCATTACTAAATGTCGTTGCATCTAAAGCAAATCGTTGTGGTTTTGCGTTCTTCTTCTCTGTATTAACAATGGCTGGTGTGATTATTACTGCGGCAGTATCAATGTTCCCATTTGTAATGCCTTCAAGTACTCATCCAGAACAAAGCTTGTTAATGTGGGATGCAACGTCAAGTGAATTAACATTAACTTTAATGTTCTACTTGGCATTAGTATTTGTTTCCATCTCATTGCTTTACACCATTTGGTCATACTACAAAATGTTTGGTCGCTTGGATGAAAGCTTTGTTGAAGACAACAAAAACTCATTATACTAAGGAGAAACAATATGTTATATGTAATTTGGGTAGTGGGTGTGTTGGCTGCAATTATGGTGAGTGCTAAATTAACCATTGGTAAAGAAAAGTCAGGTAAATTTGACGAGTAATGATGATTAATTCGCTCTATCAATTAAGTAATAAGGGTTCCTTGCGAACCCTTTCGTTTATTTTGGCGTTATTTTTGACCGCGGCTTTCTTTTTAAATTTAAATCAATTTTCGACCGCACTTCGTACTGCACATCCCGCTTGGATTCTTGTGATTTTTTGGGGATTGATTAATTTGTGGATTCACGGTATCGGATTTGAAATTCGCCGAACAATATGGCAGCTTGTTTTCTTGCCATTTATTGGTTATTTCACCACAATAATTGCCATTGTTCAGCATTGGTTACTATAGAAACTCTAGATAAATATTGTTATTTGGCGCTTGCACATCTAATGAACAGGTTCTAAAATAGGCGGCTTGTTATGGCTGATAATTTGAGCATTATTTTGAATAACCAATGTTTTACCTTTCCGGTTCGTGTCTATTATGAGGACACGGATGCAGGCGGAGTAGTGTATCACGCACGTTACTTACATTTCTTTGAGCGTGCGCGAACTGAATATTTAAGAACGCTTAATTTTTCCCAACAATCATTATTGCAGGAACAACAGTTAGCTTTTGTGGTCAAAACCATGTCTATTGACTATTGTATTCCGGCAAAATTGGATGATTATCTTATTGTCGAAACTGAAATAACAGCAGTGAAAGGAGCAACAATTCTCTTTGAACAGCGGTTAGTTCGTGAGACAGTGGTGTTATCGAAGGCTACTGTTAAGGTAGCCTGTGTTGATCTAGGCAAAATGAAACCTGTCGCAATTCCTGAAGAATTAAAAGCGGCATTTTTAAAGTAAATAACTTTTCGGAGTATGCAATGACTGCAGAATTGAACTTTTTAGATCTTTTTCTAAAAGCGAGTATCGTTGTTCAACTTGTAATTGTGATCTTAATTTCGTTCTCAATTATTTCTTGGGCAATCATCATTCAGCGTAGCCGTATTTTGACGAGCGCGTTAAAAGAAGCGAACTCTTTTGAAGATCGTTTCTGGTCTGGTGAAGATTTAAACAAACTTTATGATGGTTTATCTAATCGTCGTGAAGTATTGACTGGTAGCGAACAAATTTTCTTTGTTGGCTTTAAAGAATTCTCTCGCTTAAAACAAGTGAATGCAGATGCTCCAGAAGCTATCATCAAAGGTACGACTCGTGCAATGAACCTTGCGATGAATCGTGAAGTAGAAGCGCTTGAAAGCCGTGTACCTTTCTTAGCAACAGTGGCTTCTGTAAGTCCATATATCGGTTTATTTGGTACCGTTTGGGGGATCATGCACGCATTTATGGCATTAAGTGGTGCAAAACAAGCAACATTACAAATGGTTGCTCCAGGTATCGCAGAAGCCTTGATCGCAACCGCAATCGGTTTGTTTGCGGCGATTCCAGCTGTAATGGCATATAACCGTTTAAGCTTACGTGTAAATGCGATTGAACAAAATTATGGTAACTTCATTGATGAATTCACCACCATTTTACATCGTCAAGCTTTTGGTAAAGCGCCCCATTAAAAATCAATGAAAAATTGACCGCACTTGATTAATCAGACGAAAAGTGCGGTGGATTTTAGCGAAGTTTTAGAGGAAATTATGGCTCGTCGTCAGCGTAAAGACATTAAATCTGAAATTAACATCGTGCCATTTCTCGATGTTCTTTTAGTTTTGGTGTTAATTTTTATGGCAACCGCGCCGATTATCAGTCAGAGCGTTCAAGTGGAACTCCCTGATTCGGTGCAAAGTCAAAATGTATCAAATGAAGATAAAACACCGGTTATCTTAGAAGTAGCAGGTGTAGGGCAGTATTCGATTTCTATTGGTGGTCAACGCCAAGAAGGACTTAACGAAGAAATGGTAACCCAATTATCAAAACAAGAATTTGATAAAGACAATAACACAATGTTCTTAGTGGGCGGAGCAAAAGATGTACCTTATGAAGAAGTGATTAAAGCACTGAATTTACTACATCTTGCCGGCATTAAGTCTGTGGGTTTAATGACCAACCCAATTTAAGATAAGTAGGTAAAACCGTGCAGAATAATCGACGAAAAAAACGTGCAAATGAGTTTGTCATCTCTATTGCGATGCACCTTGCATTGTTTGGTTTGTTGATTTGGAGCTCTCTTTATCAAACCGTTGAAATAATGGGTGGTGGAGAAGGTGAAGGTGATGCCATGGGAGCTGTGATGGTCGATACTGGCAGCGCAGCGCAAGAATGGGGACGTATTCAACAACAGAAAAAAGGTCAAACTGATAAACAGAAAAAACCAGAACCTGTAGTCGAAGAGAAAAAACCAGAGCCTGAACCTGAACCAAATCAGCAAGAAATTGCGAAACAAGAAGAGATTAAGCGTCAGCAGGAAATTCAACGTCAAAAAGAACTTGAAAAACAAAAGCAGCAAGAAATTGAAAAGCAAAAACAGCAACAAGAACTTGCTCGTCAAGAGGCGTTAGAAAAGCAGAAACAAGCTGAAGAAGCGAAAGCAAAACAAGCTGCTGAAGCAGCGAAGTTAAAAGCTGATGCAGAAGCAAAACGTTTAGCGGCAGCAGCTAAACAGGCTGAGGAAGAGGCAAAAGCTAAAGCACAAGCCGAAGCTCAAAAAGCCAAAGAAAAAGCTGAAGCCGATGCTAAAGCGAAGGCTGAGGCAAAAGCGAAAGCCGATGCTGAAGCAAAAGCGAAGGCCAAGGCAGAAGCAGATGCTAAAGCGAAAGCTGAGGCGGATGCTAAGGCTAAGGCAAAAGCTGAAGCCGATGCTAAAGCAAAAGCAGATGCAGAGGCGAAAGCGAAGGCAGAAGCAAAAGCTAAAGCGGATGCAGAAGCAAAAGCGAAGGCTGATGCGAAGGCAAAAGCTGACGCAGCAAAACGTAAAGCAGATCAAGCGGCTTTAGATGACTTCATGAACGGCGGAGATGTCGGTGGTGGTAGTGCATCTAAAGGCGGTAATGCAAATAAAGGCGGTACACAAGGTAGCGGTGCAGGACTAGGTGCTGGAGATGGTGGTAAAGTTGGTGACCAATATGCAGGTGTCATTAAACGTGAAATTCAACGCCGTTTCTTAAAAGACCCAAGCTTTGCCGGTAAAGTTTGTAGCATTAAAATCCAACTCGGTCGAGATGGTACGATTTTAGGCTACCAACGCGTTTCAGGACCTGATGATATTTGTACTGCAGCATTAAGTGCGGTAGCGAGAACGAAAAAAGTTCCAGCAGCACCATCTGATGCTATTTATGAGAAATATAAAGCGCCGACTATCGATTTTGATATCAATGCTCGATAATCGGTTTTAGGAAAGTAACAACGTTAAAATAAGGTGATTAAATGAAATTGATCAAACGTGTTATGGGGCTATTTGTGGTGATGTTTGCATTTGCAAGCACAGCAATGGCAGAAGATGAAGTTCGAATTGTGATTGATGAAGGTGTTGATGGCGCTCGTCCTATCGCAGTTGTTCCTTTCGCAGGTTCTGCACCTGAAAATATTGGTCAAATCGTTGCAGATGACTTACGTAATAGTGGTAAATTTAACCCTATTCCAGTAAGCCAAATGCCACAACAACCAACGACTGCAGCAGAAGTGAAACCAGAGGCTTGGACTGCTTTAGGTATTGATGCTGTTGTGGTGGGGCAAGTGACATCAACTGGTAGCGGTTATAACATTTCTTACCAATTAGTTGATACTGTAGGTGCATCAGGTACACCTGGTGCGGTACTTGCACAAAATAGCTATACAGTGACAAATAAATGGTTACGCTATGGTGCACATACCGTGAGTGATGAAGTATTCGAAAAATTAACCGGTATTCGTGGTGCATTCAGAACCCGTATCGCTTACGTAGTGCAAAAAAATGGTGGCTCACAACCTTATGAAGTTCGTGTAGCAGATTATGATGGCTACAACCAATTTATCGTAAATCGTAGCTCACAACCAATTATGTCTCCAGCTTGGTCTCCAGATGGTAAACGTTTAGCATACGTATCTTTTGAGAACAAAAAATCACAACTTGTTGTACAAGACTTAGGTTCAGGTTCTCGTAAAGTAGTTGCTTCTTTCCCTGGACATAACGGTGCGCCAGCATTCTCTCCGGACGGTTCTAAACTAGCATTTGCTTCTTCACAAGATGGTTTATTAAACATCTATGTAATGGGCTCAAATGGTGGTACACCTACTCAATTAACTCGCGGTGCAGGTAATAATACAGAACCATCATGGTCTCCAGATGGTAGCTCAATTCTCTTTACTTCAGATAGAAGTGGTTCACCACAAGTTTATCGCATGAGCGCAAGTGGTGGTGGTGCATCACCAGTTGGTGGTCGCGGTAGTGCGCAAATCAGTAGTGATGGTAAAACTCTTGTGATGATCAACGGTAATAACAACGTGGTGAAACAAGATCTCACCAGCGGTAGTTCTGAAGTATTAAGTACATCTTTCTTAGGTGAAAGCCCAAGTATTTCTCCTAACGGTATCATGATTATTTACAGCTCTACACAAGGGCTAGGAAAGGTGTTACAATTAGTTTCTGCAGATGGTCGCTTTAAAGCGAGTCTTCCAGGAAGTAATGGCCAAGTGAAATTTCCAGCTTGGTCTCCATACTTGACTAAATAAAAAAACTCATTGAGGAGAAATCTAATGAACAAATTTGTTAAATCATTATTAGTTGCTGGTTCAGTAGCTGCATTAGCAGCATGTAGCTCATCAAACAACGATGCAGCAGGCAACGGTGCTAACAACGGTCAAACTTTCGGTGGTTACTCTGTTGAAGATCTTCAACAACGTTACAACACCGTTTACTTCGGTTTCGACAAATTCAACATCGAAGGTGAATACGTTCAAATCTTAGATGCTCACGCTGCATACTTAAATGCAACTCCAGCTTCTAAAGTTGTTGTTGAAGGTAACACTGACGAACGTGGTACTCCAGAGTACAACATCGCTTTAGGTCAACGTCGTGCTGATGCAGTTAAAGGTTTCTTAGCTGGTAAAGGTGTTGATGCTGGTAAAGTATCAACTGTTTCTTACGGTGAAGAAAAACCTGCAGTGTTAGGTCACGATGAAGCGGCATACTCTAAAAACCGTCGTGCAGTGTTAGCATACTAATTTTTAGAGAATTTTGATTCTTAGAAAAAGGGAGAGTAGAAATACTCTCCTTTTTTATTTGTTTTAAGATCTTGTCAGAAATTGACGAGTATTCACACAATTAACACAATTTCTTCAGATTTTTCTTGCGTCAGAAAATAAAATCGGTAATATACGCACCTGTTACGAAATGATGTGGGTCGTTAGCTCAGTCGGTAGAGCAGCGGACTTTTAATCCGTTGGTCGAAGGTTCGAATCCTTCACGACCCACCACTTTTATTTCGAAGAATTCCTAAATGGGTCGTTAGCTCAGTCGGTAGAGCAGCGGACTTTTAATCCGTTGGTCGAAGGTTCGAATCCTTCACGACCCACCATCTATTTTACAGATCATTATTTAACCGGTTGGGTTGTTAGCTCAGTTGGTAGAGCAGCGGACTCTTAATCCGTCGGTCGAGAGTTCGAATCTCTCACAGCCCACCAATCACATCTTCTTTCCATGTGTTAATAAATTTATAAAAAAGTAAAATTTTTTTTAAATTCTTGACTATATTTAGCGGTTATTATGATAGAATATCCACAAATTTAAGTCGGGCATAAAATGTTACAGAATATTCGAATTGTTTTGGTTGAAACATCACATAGCGGGAACATCGGTTCAGCGGCGCGTGCAATGAAAACAATGGGATTATCCAATCTTTATTTGGTCTCGCCAAAATCAGTGGATGAGCAATCTATTGCATTAGCTGCAGGCGCTGATGATGTTGTGCGTAATGTTCACATTGTTGATACTTTTGAACAAGCAATAGGAGATTGCTCATTAGTAATTGGAACCAGTGCGAGATTACGCCATTTACAGAGTACACTGATTGAGCCAAGAGAATGTGCGGAGAAAGCCAGTGCTCATCAAGGCCAAGTGGCGATCGTATTCGGTCGTGAGCGTGTTGGACTCACAAATGAAGAATTACTTAAATGTCATTATCATTTAAATATCCCTGCTAATCCTGAATATTCTTCGCTAAATTTAGCGATGGCAGTTCAGTTGGTAAGTTATGAAATGAGAATGGCATTTTTAGCAAAAGATAAAACGGAAAGTACACTTTCAACAATAGAAAATATCTATCCAACAGCACAAGAAATGGAATATTTTTTTGCTCATACGGAACAGGTGTATCAGTCTCTTGGTTTTATTCAAAATCAAGGGGTTATACAAAAGTTAAGACGACTTTATAACCGTTCTTCTCTAGAAAAAAATGAATTAAATATTTTGCGAGGAATGTTAAGTGCGGTTGAAAAACGCCTTAATCTGCAAAAAGAGTAAAATTGACTATCATAGTCAGATAGGTAAACTACCTAGATGGCGATTTATAGGGATGCTTTATGAAACTAACATCTAAAGGACGATATGCGGTTACCGCAATTTTAGATATCGCACTACATGCAGGAACAAATCCCGTTTGTTTAGCGGATATCTCAGAACGTCAAAATATTTCACTTTCTTATCTTGAGCAATTATTTGCAAAATTGCGTCGTGGTGGATTAGTAAAAAGCGTTCGTGGCCCAGGTGGTGGCTATCGTTTAGCATTGTCAGCCGATCAAATTTCTATTGGTATGGTGATCTCTGCCGTCAATGAGAACATTAATGTGACAAGATGCCTTGGTAAAGGAAATTGCAAAGGCGGAGTGGAGTGTTTAACTCATTCTTTATGGCAAGATTTAAGTGATCGCATTTCTGATTTTTTAGATGAGATTACATTAGCTGAGCTTGTAGAGAAAAAAACTGGGAAGCATAAAGCTCACAAAGATTTTGATGACTTAATTGTAGTCAACCAATAATGGGAAAGTAGATTAAAGTGCGGTCAAATTGATAGCATTTTTAGTAGTTATTTAGGAGTGAAAATGAAATTACCAATTTATTTAGATTATGCAGCAACATGTCCAGTGGATGAACGTGTAGCTAAAAAAATGATGGAATATTTAACCATTGATGGTGTATTCGGTAATCCAGCATCTCGTTCACATAAGTTTGGCTGGCAAGCTGAAGAAGCGGTTGATATTGCACGTAATCAAATTGCGGATTTGATTGGTGCAGATTCACGTGAAATTGTGTTTACTTCAGGCGCAACAGAAGCTGATAACCTTGCTATTAAAGGTGCTGCACACTTTTATCAAACAAAAGGTAAACACATCATTACTTGTAAAACAGAGCACAAAGCCGTATTAGATACTTGTCGTCAGTTGGAACGTGAAGGCTTTGAAGTGACCTATTTAGAGCCAGAAGAAGATGGTTTAATCGATCTTGAGAAATTCAAAGCGGCATTGCGTCCAGATACTATTCTTGTGTCAATTATGCACGTGAATAATGAGATTGGCGTGATCCAGGATATTAAAGCAATTGGTGAGCTTTGCCGTGCAAATAAAACGATTTTCCACGTAGATGCGACCCAAAGTGTCGGTAAAGTAGAAATTAATCTCGCTGAATTACCGGTTGATTTGATGTCAATGTCTAGCCACAAATTGTACGGACCAAAAGGGATCGGTGCATTATATGTTTGCCGTAAACCGCGTGTTCGTTTAGAAGCCATTATCCATGGTGGTGGTCACGAGCGTGGTATGCGTTCTGGTACATTACCTGTACACCAAATTGTGGGTATGGGTGAAGCTTATCGTATTGCAAAAGAAGAAATGGCGACAGAGATTCCTCGTATCAGAGCTTTACGCGATCGCTTATATAATGGCTTGAAAGAAATTGAAGAAACCTATGTAAATGGTTCGATGGAACACCGCGTAGCAAATAACTTGAACATCAGCTTTAACTATGTTGAAGGTGAATCCTTAATGATGGCATTGCGTGATGTAGCAGTTTCTTCTGGTTCGGCTTGTACTTCAGCGAGTTTAGAGCCATCTTATGTACTACGTGCATTAGGTCGTAATGATGAGTTAGCACATAGCTCAATTCGTTTCACACTTGGTCGTTGGACAACGGAAGAAGAAATTGATTACACCATTAATTTAACACGTAATGCAGTAGCAAGACTTCGTGAATTGTCCCCACTTTGGGATATGTTCAAAGAAGGCATTGATTTAAATACTATTGAGTGGTCAGCCCACTAATTTTAAAGGCGGCTAGTCTGCCTAATAGCAACTTATTTAGGAAAGGAACATAATATGGCATACAGCGAAAAAGTTATCGATCATTATGAAAATCCACGCAACGTAGGTTCGATGGATAAAAAAGATAATTCAGTAGGAACTGGTATGGTTGGCGCACCGGCTTGTGGTGACGTTATGCAATTACAAATCAAAGTAAATGACAGCGGCATTATTGAAGATGCGAAATTTAAAACTTATGGTTGTGGCTCTGCGATTGCATCAAGTTCTTTAATCACCGAATGGGTAAAAGGCAAATCTTTAGATGAAGCAGGTGCAATCAAAAACAGTCAAATTGCGGAAGAACTTGAATTACCACCGGTAAAAGTTCACTGCTCAATTTTAGCAGAAGATGCAATTAAAGCCGCTATTGCTGACTATAAAAATAAACAAGGTAAGTAATCAAAGTGCGGTTGAAAATAACCGCACTTTATCAATTTAAGGATCAGAATATGTCTATAACACTCACTGAAAAAGCGGCACAACGAGTTCGTACTTTTCTTGAAAATCGTGGAAAAGGCATCGGTTTACGCTTAGGTGTGAAAACATCAGGTTGTTCGGGTTTAGGCTATGTGCTTGAATTCGTAGATGTGCTCAATGATGACGATCTTGTTTTTGAGCAGCATGGCGTGAAAGTGGTAGTCGATCCAAAAAGCTTGGTTTATTTAGATGGTATTGAGCTAGATTATGTCAAAGAAGGCTTGAACGAAGGCTTTAAATATAACAATCCAAATGTGAAAGAATCATGTGGATGTGGTGAAAGTTTCCATGTTTAAGGAATAAAGATGACAAGTCCTTTTGCTATTTTTGATTTACCCGTTGCTTTCAATGTTGATCAGGCCCTTTTGTCTGAGCGTTATTTAGCGCTTCAAAAGAGTTTGCATCCGGATAATTTTGTTACGGCAGATGCGCAAGAACAACGCATTGCAATGCAAAAATCCACAGAAGTTAATGATGCATTAAAAACCTTGAAAGACCCAATTTTGCGTGCGGAAGCGATTATCGCGTTAAATACGGGAAAAACACAGGATTTAGAGCAAAAGAGTACGCAAGATGTCACATTTTTAATGCAACAATTAGAATGGCGAGAAGAGCTCGAAAACATAGAGCAAAGTCAAGATGAAAATGCACTAGAATCCTTTGCAAAACGCGTCAAAAAAGAAACAAAAGAAATGTTGACCGCACTTGAAGCACAGCTTAATGAGCAACAATGGCCAACTGCTGCACAGTTCTGCGATAAATTACGTTTTCTAAAAAAATTGGCGGATGAAATTAGCCAAGTAGAAGAACGTCTATTTGAATTATAATCTTGAGGGCGTTTAATACGCCCTTTTCGCTATTGATAAATGGGCAGCAGCCCCTCATACTAATGAAATTCGATTATGCAAACTTTAGAACAACTGACTGATGCCTCAAAATCTGCTTGGGGAACCATTTTCCAATGGATTGAGCGTGCTCGTAATCATTGTGAAGTGATTAAAAAAGATCAATCCAGTGCTGAACGTGAGCTTTTCACCATGCAAATGCCCACTTCTTCTCCGATGGGCGCGGTGATTTATGAAACCGGTGGCATCTTAATCCATCATGGTTGGTTGCGTATATTGGGTTCAGGTAGTTTTAAATTGCCACGTGGATTAATGGATTGGAATTTCAGCAAATCCTTTAATCAATCAGGTGATAAACCGAAATATTTGCTCGTTGCAGATGATGTCATTGGGGGGTATTTTGCCTTAAATGGTGGTTCTTTAGGGGATAATCTCGGCAAGATTTACTATTTTTCACCGAAAGACTTAACTTGGCATGATTTAAATTTTACCTATACGGATTTCTTAGCTTGGGCATTAAATGGTGACATTGAAGCATTTTACCAAAATCTGTTTTGGCAAAATTGGCAAGAAGATGTAAAACAACTCGATGGTAACCACATGATCGTTTTTACACCAGAGCTTTCAGAAGATAAGACAATCGACATTAATCAGCGTGAGCGACGCGAAGTCAACATTGAAACCCATTACAACGCAAGTTTTACTGAACAAGATAAATTTGCACAAGTTTATTCAGTCGCATAATGAGCCTTTAACGAATTAATTATTAGAGATAAAAAGAGATATGGCATTACTCCAAATTGCAGAACCAGGACAAACGGCTGCACCACATCAACACCGTCTTGCGGTAGGGATTGATTTAGGTACAACAAACTCTTTAGTTGCCGCAGTGCGTAGTGGTCAAGCCACCATTTTGAATGATGAACAAGACAGAAGCCTTGTACCTTCAGTCGTGTATTATGGTGAAAATGAAAAACTTGTGGGTACTGAAGCATTTGCCAAAGCTGCAATGGATCCTAAAAATACGATTATTTCGGTTAAACGTCTGATTGGTCGTAGTCTTGCAGATGTGCAATCACGTTACACAAACTTACCCTATGAGTTTGTGACAAGTGAAAATGGGTTGCCGTTATTGGTCACACACCAAGGCAAAAAAAGCCCGATTGAAGTCTCTGCAGATATTTTATCTCGTTTAAATCATATTGCTGAACAACGCCTTGCAGGTGAGCTTTCAGGTGTAGTGATTACCGTTCCTGCGTATTTTGATGATGCTCAGCGTCAAAGTACGAAAGATGCAGCACGCCTTGCGGGGTTAAATGTATTACGTTTATTAAATGAACCTACTGCTGCTGCGGTAGCTTATGGCTTAGATAGTGGAAAAGAAGGTGTTATCGCTGTTTATGACTTAGGTGGTGGGACCTTTGATATCTCGATTTTACGTTTATCTAAAGGCGTTTTTGAAGTCTTAGCAACAGGTGGAGATACCGCCTTAGGTGGTGATGATTTTGACCATTTAATTGCCGATTGGATTGTTGAGCAAGCGGGTATTCAACCACAAAATGTAAATGAGCAGCGTGAACTTTTAAGTTTAGCTACACAAACTAAAATTGCCTTAACGAGTGCACAAAGTGCGGTCATTTCTTGGCGCGGATTTGAAGGTGAGTTAAGTCGTGAGCAATTCAATGAATTAATTCATTCATTGGTTAAACGTTCTTTATTAACCTGCCGTCGAGCATTAAAAGATGCGCATGTTGAAGCTGAAGACGTGCAAGAAGTGGTTATGGTTGGCGGCTCAACTCGCGTGCCTTACGTACGTGAGCAAGTAGGCGAGTTCTTCGGTAAAACGCCATTAACCTCTATCGACCCAGATAAAGTAGTAGCACTAGGTGCGGCAATTCAAGCGGATATTTTAGTGGGGAACAAAAATGACAGTGATATGTTGTTACTCGATGTTGTGCCGCTTTCTTTAGGCATTGAAACCATGGGCGGTTTAGTGGAGAAAATTATTCCACGCAACACCACGATTCCAGTGGCTCGTGCACAAGAATTTACCACCTTTAAAGATGGTCAAACTGCGATGACGGTACATGTAGTGCAAGGTGAACGTGAATTAGTGGATGATTGCCGTTCTTTAGGTCGTTTTACGTTGCGTGGTATTCCGCCAATGGTAGCAGGCGCGGCCCATATTCGTGTGACTTATCAAGTGGATGCGGATGGCTTATTAAGTGTGACCGCCATGGAAAAATCCACAAAAGTCCAAGCATCGATTCAAATTAAGCCTTCTTATGGTTTAACCGATGAAGAAGTGACAGCAATGATTAAAGCTTCTTTTGATAATGCACAAGATGATATGCAAGCACGTGAATTAGCCGAGCAACGTGTTGAGGCTGAGCGTGTGATTGAAAGCGTGATTGTGGCATTACAACAAGATGGAGCGGAATTATTAACCGAATCGGAATTTCACCAAATTGAAAATGCATTGAAACAATTAATGGATGTAAAAGAAGGAACAGAGCGTCATGCTATCGTTCAGGGAATCAAAGCCCTTGATGTCGCGACTCAAGAATTTGCGGCAAGACGGATGAATAAATCCATTAATCAAGCGCTGACAGGCAAATCTGTATCAGATATTGAGCAATAAAGTGCGGTTATAAATTAACGAGTTTTTTATATTGAGGAAAGTAATATGCCAAAAGTGATTTTTTTACCGAATGAAGAATTCTGTCCAGAGGGTATGGTGGTTGATGCTGCAGCAGGCGACAACTTATTAGAAGTGGCACATAATGCGGGTGTGGAAATTCATCATGCTTGCGATGGTTCTTGTGCTTGTACAACATGCCATGTAGTCATTCGTGAAGGGTTTGATTCATTAAATGAAGCCAGCGATCAAGAAGAAGATATGCTAGATAAAGCATGGGGCTTAGAAATGGATAGCCGCCTTTCTTGCCAATGTGTCGTGGGTGATGAAGATTTAGTGGTGGAAATCCCCAAATATAATATTAACCTTGCAAATGAGGCGGCTCACTAATGAAATGGACTGATGCCCAACTTATTGCAGAAGAGCTGTATGATCGTAATCCAGATTTAGATCCTAAAACGGTACGTTTCACGGATTTACATAAATGGATTTGTGAACTAAAAGATTTTGATGATGATCCAATGAAATCTAACGAGAGTATTCTCGAAGCAATTTTGTTGAAATGGTTAGATGAATACGAATAAGCCTGATTACACAGGCTTATTATATTTTTAATAGTTAATCTGATAGTTTTTGTATATAAAGTTGGTAAACTGGCAACATTTGTAAAACATGGAGTTTTTGCTGATAGATATTGACATAAGCATCAACAGCAGGTTTTACTAAGTGGTAGTAGTTTTGTTTTCCATTTTCTTCTGGGCTCCATAAATAGTCATCAAAAGCAATAATCCCATTATTTTTTACTAATTTATGGGCTAAAATAGCATCGAACAGTACATCTGGGGCTTCATGAGAACCATCTACATAGATAAAATCAAATTTTCCAGCTTCGCCTTTTGCTAATAGTTCAATCATTTTAGTATGGGAATATCCTTTATGTTTGATAATATTAAGGGATTTTCCGCATTGTTTAGCATAAATCATTAATGTTTGAATATTCTCATTGAAAGATTGCTCAACGGAACTCATATCCCATTTTCCTTGATGCTCTAATCCGCCCTCCCAAGAATCAATACAATGAATTTCTATTTCATTATGGTATTTAAGCATTTCTTCAGTAAAAAAATGAGTAGAACGCCCTTCAAATGAACCAATTTCTAAGATCCGTTGAGGTGTAAATTATTCAAAAATATAGGATAGAGAAGGGATATTATGAGTAAACCAGTCAGTACTGAAATAGACAGTTAAATTATCTTTAGTTACGTTGTTTGACATTTTAAATCCTTAGATTATATTAAATATGAACCGCACTTTATTGCTAAAGTGAGGTTATTTTTATGGTTGTTTTTAATTATTTTTTCTTCGCGTATTTTAAGGAGTCGATAGCAACCGCGAGGATGATAATGCTACCTTTAATGATATATTGCCAGTAAGGGTTTACACCGATATAAGTTAAACCGTAGTTAATAACGGTGAAGATGATAACACCCGTGATTACACCGATAACAGTACCCACACCACCGGCGAAAGATACACCACCTACTACGCAGGCAGCAATCGCATCTAATTCATACATGAAACCGAGGTTGTTGGTAGCACTACCGATACGACCAGCTTCTAACATACCACCGAATGCATAGAACATACCTGCAATCATGTAAATCACAACAAGGTTACGTGCTACGTTTACGCCAGATACTTTTGCTGCTTCAGGGTTACCACCGATAGCAAAGATATTTTTACCGAAGCGTGTTTTATTCCACATTACCCAAACTAAGAATGCACAAATCGCCGCATAAATAGTGATGTAGGATAATTTGAACGAACCAAGTCTGAAGAAGCCTTGTGCGAAGTTAGAGAAAGATTCACTGAAACCTGCAATTGGTGAGCCACCTACGCCATCATAATAAAGTGAGTTGAAACCGTAAACGATGATCATGGTACCCATGGTTGCAATGAACGGGGTTACATTGAGATAAGCGATAACTAAACCATTCACTAAGCCGATTACAGCACCTACTGCACAAACAGTCAGGATAACTACTGGAATAGGAATTTCACCTAAATCAGGGAACACGCGGTTCATGTTTTCCATTGATTGCAAGAGGGTAGCAGAAATAACCGCTGCTAAACCTACTTGGCGACCGGCTGATAAGTCGGTACCTTGAGTGATAAGCAAGCCTGCAACACCAAGGGCGATAATGAGACGGACGGATGATTGAGTTAAAATGTTACTAAAGTTGCGAACATTCAAGAATGTTGGATCTTGTGCGATGATGATGCCAAGTAAAATCAACAACACAAAATAAATCGCATTTTGTTTTAAGAAATCGAATGATTTATTTTTTGGTAAGGCACTCATAATTTGTTCCTTTATGATTTATAAATATTTTGCGGCAAGTTGCAAAATTTCTTCTTGAGACGTTTTTGCTGTTTCAACGATGCCGGCAACACGACCATTACTCATGACCAAAATTCGGTCTGTTACGCCTAATAATTCCGGCATTTCTGATGAAATCATAATGATGCCTTTATCTTTTTTAGCGAGTTCTTGAATGAGCTGATAAATTTCAAATTTTGCCCCAATATCAATACCACGAGTTGGTTCGTCGAGCATTAAGATATCTGGTTGGGTTAAAAGCCAACGGCCGATAATGACTTTTTGTTGGTTACCACCAGAAAGCGAGCCAATTGTTGTTTTGTGAGAAGGTGTTTTTACGTTCATCGCATCAATCACCCATTGTGTATCGCTCGCCATTTTTTTGTTGCTGAGCAATTTCCAAGGAGTGAGGTAAGATTTCATATTTGAAATCAAAGAGTTAAATTCAATACTTAGGTTTGAATAAATCCCGGTTGAACGACGTTCTTCAGTCACCAAAGCAAAACCGTGGTTAATCGCCTCAAGTGCGGTATGATTTTTCACGATTTTTCCGTTGAGCTTGATCGTCCCTTCTTTTAATTCGCGTACACCAAAAATGGCTTCCACAATATCGGTTCGTTTTGCACCAACAAGACCTGCGATACCTAAAATTTCACCTTTGCGTAAATTAAAGGAAACATCTTGAATAGAAGGTTGGTTCACCGCAGTTAAATGTTCCACTTCAAGCGTGACTTCTTTTGGTACGTTAGTTTTTTCAGGGAAACGTTGTGTTAATTCACGGCCAACCATCATTGAAACAATTTCTTCCATGGTGGTGCCTTTAACTTGAACGGTATTGATCCATTTACCATCACGAAGAATGGTGATTTCATCACAAATTTTGAAGATTTCATCCATTTTGTGTGAAATATAGATAATGCCACAACCGCGATCTTTTAATTTTTGAATAATTTTGAAAAGATGTTCCACTTCTTTTTCTGAAAGTGAGGATGTTGGCTCATCCATAATTACGATTTTAGCGTTATAAGAGAACGCTTTCGCAATTTCGATCATCTGCATTTGTGAAACGGAAAGTTTGGCCACTTTTTCTCTTGGATCAACATCAATATCCAATTCATCGAAAATCGCTTTGGTATCACGATACATTTTGGCGTGATCCACAAAAGGACCTTTAAGTGGGTAGCGACCCAACCATAAGTTATCCATTACACTGGTTTGACGCACCAAGTTAAGTTCTTGGTGAACCATTGAAATCCCATTTTCAAGGGCTTCTTTTGATGTTTTAAAATCAACAGGTTTGCCTAAGAATAAAATTTCACCTTCGTCTTTTGCATAAATTCCGAAGAGGCATTTTAATAATGTAGATTTACCTGCCCCGTTTTCGCCCATCAAGGCGTGAACAGAGTGAGAACGAACTGTTAGATTGGCGTGATCAAGGGCTTTTACACCGGGGAAAGACTTACTGACATCCGTCATTGTCAGTAGTACATCACTGTCTTGGGTTTGAGTTGTCATATCCAACCTCATCAAAAAAGGGGAAAGGGAATTTGGGTTTCCTTTCCCCTAAAATTAAAGAAAAGCAATAGATTTTCTTATTTTAAGAATTCACTTAGGTTATCTTTATCTACACCAACATAAGGGATACGCACCACACGGTTTTCTAATTTCCATTGTGTACCTTCTGTTGCTGCTTTACCGTTAGCAAGGTTTGCAGAAAGTTGAACAACTGCTTTACCTTGGTTAACACCATCGTTTAACACAGTACCAGCAATTTCGCCTTTCTTAATTAATTGAAGCACTTCTGGTAATGCATCCACACCAAAGATTGGTAATTTTTTACCGTGTGCTTTGGTTGCTTCTAATGCACCTAACGCCATACCGTCATTGTTTGAAATAATCATTTCAATTTCGTTAGCTTTAGAGCTAGATAACCATGCATCCACTTTATCTTTAGCCATTGCTGCATCCCACATACCGGTATCAATAAATAATTGTTCGGTTTGGATACCTTTAGCATTTAATTGCTCAATCACATATTTAGTACGCGCTTCTGCGTCTGGGTGACCTGGTTCACCTTTTAATAATACATATTGGATTTTACCGTCTTTGTTTAAGTCGAAGGCTGGCATTGCTTTCCATTGTTTCGCAATTAAGTCACCTTGGATTAAACCAGATTCTTTAGGGTCTGTACCAACATAGTAAGCGTGATCGTAGCTACCAATTGCTTTTGCACCTGGGTCTTTATTGAAGAAAACAACAGGAATGTCATCTTGTTTAGCTTTCTTGATAACAGTTGAAGCTGCTGCTGGGTCTACTAAGTTAATCGCTAAAGCTTTTACACCTTTAGAAAGCAAACCATCTACTTGGTCATTTTGAATAGATTGTGCATTTTGAGAGTCATTCATTAATAACTCAATGCCGCCAAGCGCTTTCGCTTCTTTATCGATTTCTTTACGCATTAATGACATGAAGTTGTCATCATATTTATAAATGGTAACACCAATACGGTTATCGGCTGCGAAACCTGAAGTTGCTGAACCTAAACCGATTGCTAAAGCGACTGCACTTAATACTGCTGTTTTTTTCATAAAAACGCTCCTATGTAGAGAAAGAGATTTTATTGTTGATTTTTTATATATCAAATAGAGGAATGTTGCGTACATCTATTGCAACTGAATCCATCATAACGAAATCAAAACCGTTAATCTGTGATCAAACTCACATAAATGAAAACGATTACATAGCAATGTTTAAATTTGTGATCTCCATCACGGTTTTATTGCATTTTCTACGGAAAAACGTCTCACCAATGTTGGATTAAATTGGACAACAGTAGGTGTGACAATAGAT
Organism: Parahaemophilus parainfluenzae; assembly: GCA_032568935.1. Classification (GTDB taxonomy): domain Bacteria; phylum Pseudomonadota; class Gammaproteobacteria; order Enterobacterales; family Pasteurellaceae; genus Haemophilus_D; species Haemophilus_D parainfluenzae_AE. The sequence continues at coordinate 3,869 of JAWHBY010000014.1, read as the reverse complement.
GAATCGACTAAACTTAATGCCAGTTTTGCTGCATAATTTGCCATTAAATCAATTGGATATCGAACAGTAGTGAGCTTCGGAATTAAATATCGAGCAATCGGCATATCATCAAATCCCACAATGGAAAATTGTTTCGGGACTTTGATATTGTTTTCATTTAAAACAGAAATTGCACCGGCTGCCATGGTATCGTTATAGGCTACCACAGCGGTTAAATTGGAGTTGTAGCTCAATAAATCAATCATGGCTTTTTCACCACCTTCAAAATCAGGTGAATTATGCACAATGGCTTGCTCTACAATGGGGAAGTTATGCGCTTCTAAGGCCTCTAAGTAGCCTTCTTTACGTTCTGTTTCATCTAAGATGCCGTGATTGGAACCAATATAGGCGATTTGCTTATGACCATAACGAATCAGCATTTCAGTGGCAAGATAGGTACCTTGTCGGTTATCAAGGCTGACGCAACGATTTTCATAGCCTGCAATCACACGGTTAATTACAACCATACCGGGTACATTTTCTAAATAATGTTGTAACTCTTCGTCAGAAAGGGCTTTGGAATGAACAACCAGGCAGCTACAACGCTTACGTAGCAAGGTATCAATGGCTTCACGCTCTTTTTCTGCATGATGGTATCCAATGCCGATCAAAATCGTTTTTTGATGCTCTTCAGCGACTTTATCGACTGATTTGACCAAGATAGCAAAGAACGGATCCGTTACATCGGTAACCACTACGCCAATGGTATCAGTATTTTGCACGGCCAGAGCTTGTGCATTTGCATTGGGTTGATAATTTAAGACTTCCATTGCACGTTGTACCGAGTAACGGGTTTTTTCACTCACAGATGGGGAGCGATTAATCACCCGGGAAACAGTGGCAACCGACACGCAAGCTAATTCAGCAACATCTCGAATTGTAGGCATAACAGGGCTCCCATTCATTTTTTCATAGCAATTATCATAGTAAATTTGAATAAAATTGAAAGCGGTTACTTTCAAAAATGCTACATTCGTCACAAAAAACTGATTGGATGAGCGGCTTATTTCCTGATTTTGTGATAATGATCACGGTTTATTTTTTTTAATTTGTTATCTTATGAGAAAATTTTTTGTAATCGTTTACATTTTGGAGCAAAAATATGAGCGAAACCGTATTTGAACCGACAGATCATCCGCATCGTCGTTATAATCCGTTAATTGACCAATGGGTTTTAGTCTCACCACATCGTGCTAAACGTCCATGGCAAGGGCAACAAGAAAAAGTGAGTGAGGAACAAAAGCCAAGCCACGATCCAAATTGTTATCTTTGCCCGCGTAATAAACGTATCACTGGCGAACCTAATCCGGATTACCATAAACCTTATGTATTCAAAAATGATTTCTCGGCTTTATTAGAAGATACACCCGCGCCAGAGCAATCAACCGATCCTCTTTTCCAAATGAGCCAAGCGCGTGGTGAAAGTCGAGTTATTTGTTTTTCACCAGATCACAGCAAAACCTTGCCATTATTGACCGCACTTGAAATTGAAGAAGTGATTAAAGTGTGGCAAGAGCAATTGCGTGAACTGGGGCAAAAATATCAGTGGGTACAGATTTTCGAAAACAAAGGCGCGGCAATGGGATGCTCCAATCCACATCCGCACGGACAAATCTGGGCAAACAGCTTTTTACCGAATGAAGTCGCACGTGAAGATGTTGCTCAACGACATTATTATGAAAAACACGGTTCTGTACTTTTAGTGGATTATGTTCAAAAAGAATTAGAGAAAAAAGAACGTATTGTGGTGGAAACCGAACATTGGGTTGCGGTGGTGCCTTATTGGGCGGTGTGGCCGTTTGAGACCTTATTATTGCCAAAAGTGCATGTCAAACGCTTAACAGAATTAACTGAGGCTCAAGCCAAAGATCTTGCCGTGATGTTGAAAAAATTGGCAACAAAATACGATAACTTATTCGAAACGTCTTTCCCTTATTCAATGGGCTTCCATGCAGCGCCATTTAATGGCGAAAATAACGAACATTGGCAGCTTCATGCGCACTTTTATCCACCATTATTGCGTTCAGCTACAGTACGTAAATTTATGGTGGGTTATGAGATGCTAGGTGAAAGCCAACGTGACCTCACTGCAGAACAAGCCGCAGAAAGATTACGTGCGTTAAGTGAAGTACATTATAAAGAACGTTAAGCAATAATTTCTCTCTTGAGTTAAGAGGGAGTGTGAAAGATAAAGGAAAATAATATGACTCCAGTCCAAAAATCCCAACACATTTTTACGCAAAAATATAACAAGCAACCTGAACTGACCGTGTATGCGCCTGGTCGTGTAAACATTATCGGCGAACATACCGACTACAATGATGGCTTTGTGATGCCTTGTGCGATCAATTATGGTACAGCCATCGCGGGATCAAAACGTGCTGATCATATTTGGAATGTTTATGCCGCAGATCTTGATCTTGAGGATAGCTTTTCTCTTAATGAAGATTTCCCTCAAAGTGAGCAAAAATGGGCGAATTATGTGCGCGGTGTCGTGAAATTTATTCAAGAACGTTGCCCGCAATTTAAACAAGGCGCTGATTTAGTCATTTCAGGAAATGTGCCACATTCTTCTGGTTTAAGCTCTTCCGCCGCTCTTGAAGTAGCTACAGGGAAATTCTGTCAACAACTCAGTGATTTACCTTTAACACATACAGAAATTGCTTTAATTGGTCAAAAAGCTGAAAACAAATTTGTAGGCGCAAATTGTGGAAACATGGATCAATTAATTTCCGCTTTAGGGCAAAAAGATCATCTCTTAATGATTGATTGCCGCAGCTTAGAAACACAACCAACACCTGTGCCGAAAGATGTCGCGGTTATTATTGTGAACTCAAATGTACCGCATGATTTGGTGACGGGTGAATACAACACACGCCGTTGGCAATGTGAGAAGGCTGCACAATTCTTTGGTGTAAAAGCGTTACGTGATGTGTCAGTAGAAGAATTCCAAAAAAGAGAAGCAGAATTGACCGCACTTAATGCTTTAGTGGCTAAACGTGCACGCCATGTAGTGACTGAAAATCAACGCGTACTTGATGCCGTTGAAGCATTAAAACATAATGATTTAACAAGATTAGGCGAACTAATGAGGCAATCTCACGAATCCATGCGTGATGATTTCGAGATTACCGTGCCGCAAATTGATTATCTTGTAGAACTCGCTCAATTAGTCATTGGTAAAACCGGTGGTGCGAGAATGACTGGCGGTGGTTTCGGTGGTTGCATTGTTGCCCTTGCTCCTCATGATAAAGTTGAAGAAGTGCGTAAAATTATTGCTGATAATTATGAAAAACAAACAGGTTTAAAAGAAGATTTCTACGTTTGCACTGCCTCACAAGGAGTGAGTCTATGCTAGAAAAAACGGCGTTCAATGCACCAGATGGACAGCCTTATCAACTTGTTCAACTCACCAATTCAAATGGCATGCTCGTGCAATTTATGGATTGGGGAGCCACTTGGCTTTCTTGTAAAGTCCCTATGAATGGTGAGTTGCGAGAAGTATTACTCGGCTGCAAAGTGGAAGATTATCCTCATCAAACTGCTTATTTGGGTGCAAGCGTAGGACGCTATGCGAACCGTATTGCTAACGCTCAATTTGAATTAGGTGAGCGAACAATCCAGCTGGTTGCGAATCAAGGCAAACATCAATTACATGGTGGCAAAGAAGGTTTTGATAAACGCCGTTGGAAAGTCGAAGAGTGCGGTCAGAATTTTGTGCGTTTTTCTCTTGTGTCTCCTGATGGAGATCAAGGTTTTGAAGGCCATGTACAAGTTAATGTGCTTTACACGCTGACCGATGAAAATAGCGTAAAAATTGAATACGAAGC
>JAWHBY010000013.1:0-31985 GCA_032568935.1 Parahaemophilus parainfluenzae | reverse complement strand
TTGCTCATTCATTGCTTTTTGATTAAGGAAAAATTTACCTTTCGTTATTTCCCGACCTAAATAAAAATTATCCGCAATCGTCAAATTAGCAGCAGGAGAAATTTCCTGAGGCACCATAGTGAGACCTCGACGAATTGCATCAATAGGACGTCCCGGTTTAAAAGGTTTATCATCTAGAATAAGTTCTCCACCTTCATCAGGAATATAAATTCCATATAGAATTTTCATCAATGTGGATTTACCAGCTCCATTTTCCCCCATCAGAGCATGAACACTTCCACGCTTGACCCGGAGATTGATCTGATCTAATGCCTTAACCCCAGGAAATGTTTTCGATACATTTCTCATTTCTAAAATATAGGGAGAATTTGAGCTATTACTATTCGTCATGTTTAACTCCTTGACTCGGTAAAAATAAATACGGAAATAACGTTATAAAGTGCGGTCAATTTACTCCTTATATTTGTTGATATATTGTTCCTTCATTTCTGGGGTAACCAATTCAAAAGGAATCCAGTTATATTTGGGAACTTCTTCACCAAGCGCAGCCTTGTAGGCCATTTCTGCACTCAATCGTCCTTGTCCTGATGCAGATTGATAAACGGTAGCATCTAATCCGTTACCTAAATAAGCTAAAGCATCTGGTGTTGCATCAATTCCTACAATTAGTATGTCTTCATCTTTAAAGCCAAGTTTCTTTGCAGCCAATAAAGCCCCTATCGCCATTTCATCATTATTGCTTAGAATTACATTTGTATCTCGGTGAGCTGAAAGCAAGTTTTCTGCGACTTCCATCCCCTTAGCTCTATCCCATTTTGCTTCTTGTTCTGCGACCACTTTAATTTCAGGATGCTGAGCAAAGATCTTTTTATTACCTTCTGTTCGTTTAATTTGAGCTTCTAACCCCAACGGTCCAAGTAAAATAATGGCCTTAGCTGGTTTACCATTCAATGAATTAACAATAAATTTGCCCTGCATTTCACCACTTTTAATTTCTTCAGAACCAACGTAGCTCGCTACGTATTGCATGTCTTCTTCATTCGGTTTCACTGTTACCACAATTAAAGGAATCTTCGCTTTTCTTGCTTTTAATCCAATGGCTTTTACGATCTTTTGATCTGTTGGCATAATAATCAACGCATCGACCTTTGAATCAATAAAATTTTCCACATCATTTAACATCTTAGCGGGATCGCCATTCGCATCGGCATATTTAAATTTAAGATTAGATTGGGAGGTGACAAACTTATCCATGGAATCCTGCAAATACGGGGATATTTATCTGCAAGGCTATACATTGAAACACCAACTACTATCGACTTGGCTAAAATAACTGGAGCGAAAAAGAGACTAATAACTAAAATGCATACTTTTTTTAACATTGTTCATCCCTCCATTAATAAATCTCTTTAGCTTTAACCAGAAGGGTTATGACCCTTCCGTTATTTAGATGAGAAAATCTATTTTTTATATCTTGCTTGATATTCCTCTTTTTTATCTGGTGTAACGAGTTCAAAAGGTACCCATTTCACAGCTGGAACTTTTTCACCTTTTGCAGCAAGGTAGGCCATTTCAGCCCCCGCAGAACCTTGTCCTGCAGCTGATTGGAATACCGTAGCATCTAATCCTTTACCTAAATAATCTAATGCATCAGGTGTTGCATCAAGACCAACAATAATTAAATCTTCATCTTTAAGACCTAATTTTCTACCTGCTAATACCGCACCAATCGCCATTTCATCATTATTACTAACAACAACATTTAAATTTTTATTTGCCACAAGTAAGTTCTCTGCAATTTCTAAGCCTTTAGCTCTATCCCATTTACCTTCTTGTTCCGTAAAAATTTTAATATTTTTATGCTGACCAAAAATTTCCTTATTTCCTTGTGTACGCTTAATTTGAGCATCCTGACCTAAAGGTCCCATCAATATAGCAGCTTCAGCAGGGTTACCTTTTAAGGTATCAACAATGAAGTTAGCTTGAATACGTCCACCTTCGATTTCATCCGATCCTACATAACTAGTAACGAACTGCATATCTTCGTCTAATGGTTTACGGTTGATAATAATGAGAGGGATACCGGCTCGTTTCGCTTTTTTGCCAATAACCTTAACAATATTTGGATCTGTTGGAACCACTAGTAATGCATCAACTTTTTGATCAATAAATGTTTCTGCATCGTTTAATAAACGAGCGGGGTCACCATTCGCATCGGCAAGTTTAATTTCCACATCATCATGTGCTTTATCAAACTCACGAATGGCATCTTGAAGATAAGTTTGCCATTTATCAGAAAAGGCAACCATTGGTGCACCAATCACAACATTTTTAGCGACAACAGCTTGAGACGTTAATAAAACTCCACCAAAAAGTAACGCAAGCAATGTTTTTTTCATAATGCTACTCCCTTTATCAGTTAAACGAATAACAAAGATTGAAATACAGCTATACTCTCGCAGTATGCGAATATAAATTTCACCAATGCACAAATTGGAATAAATCATCCAACACTATCTATATCATTAAAAGAAGATTTTCTGCAACTGTCATTTTTTGAAAGTGTGAAGTAGATCTTACTTTTTAGTTGAAAATATTTACTATCTACAAAATCTTCCGATTAATAAGAAAAAATAAGGAGCACTCTAATTGAATGCCCCTTCGTCGAATTATGCTATTTCTTCCACATTTACCCAACGTTTTTGGTGATAAGATAATGCTATTGCATCTAATACTCGAGACACTTTATATCCTTCTTCAAAATCAGGATATAAAATACCTTCGGATGAAGCCAAACCATTTACTAAATCTCTAATCTCCACTGTTTTCTGATCGTTAAAACCAATACCATGACCTGCGCTCACACAAAAATTCTTGTAATCCGGATGCAATGGTCCAGTAAGGATTGTTTTAAATCCTTGTCTTGCTGGATCTTCATCATGTAAATAAAGCTTTAATTCAGCCATTCTTTCTTGAGTATAAGAAATACTACCTTTTGTCCCCGTAATGACATAACTCAGTCCCATTTTTCGTCCACAAGCAATTCGAGATGTTTCAATCGTGCCCATGCATCCATTATCAAATCGAACCAATGCTGTCGCCTGATCTTCATTCTCTACAGCTAAACGTTCTTGTACATTATGAGGGTTTGGGCGATTTTTAATTACTGTTTGCATATCTCCTATAACCGCCCGAATATCCTGCCCTAATAAATACTGAGACATCTGTACAATATGAGCGGCTAAATCTCCTAATGCACCTAATCCTGCTTTTTCTTTCACGCAGTGCCAATCCAATGGTGTATTTTCGTTAGCAAGGTAATCTTCATTATGAGTACCATAAAAATGTACTACTTCTCCAATTTCACCATTAGCAATAATTTCTCTGGCTAATTGAGTAGTTGGATTTTTTATGTAATTAAACCCAACCAAGGTCTTAACATTTGCTTTCTTTGCCGCTTCATACATTAATTTTGCATCTTCTGCTGTGAGCGCTAGCGGCTTTTCAGAGTAAACATGTTTACCATTAGCAATAGCCGCTAATGCAATTTCTTTATGGAGAAAGTTTGGAGTGCAAATATCTACTACATCCACATTTGGATCTTGCACAATATCCCTCCAATCCCCTGTAAAACGTTTAAAACCGAATTCTTTTGCCTTTTCCTCGGCTAATTCTGGCGTAATCTCGGCTAAATATTCCAGAACCAATTCAGCATCAAGTGGAAATACTGTTGGCGCCTGAGCATAAGCAATGGCATGGCAACGACCGATATATCCAGTACCTATCAAACCAATACGAACTTGTTTCATATGATATCCTTACTATTTATTGCATAGAATAAGAGGAGATAACATTCTCAATATGATTATCTCCTCTCCGTAATTTAAGCAATCATGTTAATTAAAGTGTCGGCATACTAAATGCAGCGTTTTCAATTACATATTTATTTGGCCAACGTGTTGTCGTTGTTTTCATCTTCGTATAGAAACGGACACCGTCTGGTCCATAAACGTTCAAGGTACTGTAAGATGAATGTTTCCAACCACCGAAACAATGGAATGACATTGGTACTGGAATTGGCACGTTAATACCCACCATACCTGCCTGAACATGATATGCAAACTCACGAGCAGCACCACCATCAGAGGTAAAGATAGCGGTACCATTTCCATAAGGGTGTTCATTAATTAACTTCATTGCTTCTTCAAAGCTTTTTGCTCTGACAATTCCCAATACAGGTCCAAAAATCTCTTCTTTATAAATCACCATATCGGACGTGACATTATCGAATAAGGAACCACCTATAAAGAAACCATTCTCATGGCCAACTGGTTTTTTGCCTCGACCATCAACAAGAAGTGTTGCTCCTTCTTCCACGCCTGTTGTAATGTAATTTGTCACATTGTTGAGATGTTGCTGAGTAATTAATGGACCGAAATCCATTTCTTTTTCACCATCTTTTGGAATACCGGGACCATAACGAAGTGCTTCTACTTTTGGTTTTAAAGTAGCTACTAATTTATCTGCAGTTTCATCATCAATCGTAACCGCCAATGCTAACGCCATACAACGTTCTCCCGCCGCACCAAATGCTGCACCTAATAAAGCATTTGCAGTAGATTCAATATCTGCGTCTGGCATGATTAATGCATGGTTTTTCGCCGCACCAAAAGTTTGTACACGTTTACCAAATTCTGAACCGACTTTATATATATGTGCTGCTGCTGGTGTAGACCCCACAAAACTCACCGCATGAACACGCGGATCTCGCAATAAAATTTCATTATCATGACGATCACCATGCACAACATTAAATACGCCATCTGGTAAACCTGCTTCTTTTAACAATTCCGCCAATCTAATAGATAAGGAAGGATCTGCCTTAGCTGGTTTTAAAATGAAAGTATTACCGCAAGCTAATGCAATTGGGAACATCCACATTGGCACCATTGCTGGAAAGTTAAACGGTGTAATACCAACTGTCACCCCTAATGGCTGTAAAGATGAATGAATATCGATGCCGCGTCCTGCTTGCTCTGAAAATTCACCTTTTAATAAATGAGGAATACCGCATGAGAATTCAACAACTTCCAAACCGCGAGTCAATTCACCACAAGCATCAGAATAAACTTTACCATGCTCCTCAACAATTAAACGAGCTAATGAATCCCAATCTCTTTCTAGCAATTCTTTAAATTTAAACATAATCCGGGCACGACGTAGCGGAGAGGTTGCAGACCAATCAGCAAACGCTTTATGTGCTACTTCTACAGCTTCATTTACATCATCCGGAGTACTCATAATCACTTGGCGAATTTGTTCACCTGTGGCTGGATTATAAATTGGATGCGCTTTTGTCCCTCTGCTTGGCACTTGTTTACCATTAATAAAGTTATAAACAGTTTCCATTTTGAACTCCTTCATACAGTTTCAGAAATTAAGATGCGACAAATGAATAATAAACTTGTATAAAACAGCAATACTCATTACTTAAATCTAGTATAGAGTAGGCAAATGAATTGAACTTTTCAATTCATTTATATAAATAATGGATAATTTATTTCATTTATGTGATCTATGTCTGATTTTTTAGAAATCTCGCTAGATTAATTCAGTGAACAGAGTATTATCTTAAGAGGTTATTGGGCTATTTTAGGAGCATGAAATGAGTTATTTACTATCCAAATCACGAAAAGATCATCCTGATAAGAATGGTGAAGTACAAAAAATCACCCCAAAAACAGCAAATTGGGAGTACGTTGGTTTTGAAATGTACCATCTACAAGAAGAGCAAGAACTAACTTTTGATACTGAAAATACTGAAACCTGCTTTGTTCTCGTTGCTGGTAAGGCTACTATTGTTACATCCCAAGCCACTTTCGAGCATATTGGTAATCGCGCCTCCCCATTTGAGCGCATTCCACCTTATTCAGTCTATGTTCCACACCAACAAAAAGTACAAATCAAAGCTGAAAGTTATTTAGAATTGGCTGTTTGTAGAGCACCAAGCCAAGGTAGTTTACCCATTCGCTTAATTAAACCTGAGGATGTTGGCGTAGAAAAACGCGGATATGGAAATAATAAACGCTTAGTACATAATATCCTCCCTGAAACAGAAACCGCAGATGCCTTATTGGTTGTCGAAGTATTTACAGATGAAGGTAATACGAGTTCTTTCCCTAGCCACAAACACGATGATAAAAACTCTCAGACTGAAACCTATTTGGAAGAAACCTACTATCATCGTTTCTCACCATCACAGGGGTTTGCGTTACAACGAGTTTATACTGATGATCGTTCACTAGATGAATGTATGGCTGTGTATGATGGGGATGTAGTCCAAGTACCAAAAGGATACCATCCGGTCGCAACTATTGCAGGTTATGACAATTATTATTTAAATGTTATGGCTGGTCCTGTAAGAAAATGGCGGTTTACTTGGGAACAAGATCATTCTTGGATTAATACTGAAAAATATGCAGATAAATTTAAATAATTTGAGGTATTATCTTTGACTAAGAAAAATATTTTCTTAATCTAGAAAACAAAAAACCCGACATAACGTCGGGTTTTCTTTTATTAAAAGCTTTGATAATTATTCTGCAACAACGATCACATCTAATGTTGCAAATACTTCGCCGTGAAGTTGGAAACGAACATCGTGGTCACCAAGAGTACGAATTGGACCGTTTGGTAAACGAACTTCGCTTTTCGCAATTTCAACACCAGCTGCAGTTACTGCTTCTGCTACATCACGAGTAGTGATTGCGCCGAATAAACGACCTTCATCACCAGCTTTAGATGCGATAGTTACAGAACCTAATGCAGTCACTTGTGCTGCACGAGCTTGAGCTGCTGCTAAACTTGCAGCTGCCGCTGCTTCTAACTCTGCACGACGAGTTTCAAAGTGTTCAATGTTAGCTTTAGTTGCCATAACTGCTTTACCTTGTGGGATTAAGAAGTTACGAGCGAAACCAGATTTAACATTAACTTGATCACCTACATTACCTAGGTGAACGATTTTATCTAAAAGAATTACTTGCATTTCCTAACTCCTTCTTAATTGTGATGAGAATCAGAGTAAGGTAATAACGCTAAATAACGAGCGCGTTTGATTGCGCGTGCTAATTGGCGTTGGTACTTCGCACGAGTACCGGTAATGCGGCTTGGTACAATTTTGCCGCTTTCAGAAATGTAGTTCTTTAATGTAGCGATATCTTTGTAATCGATTTCAACAACATTTTCCGCTGTGAAACGGCAGAACTTACGACGACGGAAATAACGTGCCATTTGGCTGTCTCCTAATCTATAAATTCGATTTGCTCGGCATGCAATACTAACTGCGTTAAACCATTTGAGGTTTTATGTGAAGTTATAAACCCCACCACAAGAAGTTTACTGCCGACCGTAATGCTTTGAGTTTTTTCTATCAACTGATTGCCACTGACTTGAACTGGCATCTTTAACCATACTTGGCGTGATAAACCACTTTCGACTTGTTCGGAACGATGTTCCAGCCAAAACTGGCAATGCGCAATCCCGTTAGGGCTTTTATTTCGCTTGGGTAATTGACACACTGTGCCGATTAACGAGAAGCGATTATCAAGTTTTGAATTACTCTTCAGCATCCTCAAAATCGTTGTTTTCAACTTCAGCTAAAGGTTTACGTTCTTCTTTAGCCGCTTTCATTGGGGACGCTTCGGTTACGGCGTGCTTAGTATGGATAACAAGACTGCGTAATACAGCATCGTTATAACGGAAAGTCGTTTCTAGCTCGTCGATGACTTGTTGAGGCGCTTCTACATTCATAAGCACATAGTGTGCTTTGTGTAATTTGTTAATTGGGTACGCTAATTGACGACGACCCCAATCTTCTAGGCGATGAACTTGACCACCAGCTTCTTTAACAGAACCTGTGTAACGTTCGATCATACCTGGTACTTGCTCGCTTTGGTCCGGATGAACCATAAACACGATTTCGTAGTGACGCATTACTGCTCCTTACGGGTTAATCAGCCTTTGACGTAGATTAGCCACCAATCTGCAAAGGCAAGGAACGAAAAAATGAACGTGGCTAAGGGCGCTGATTATACAGATTTTTTTCCAGACTTCAAATAATTTGTACGCTTTTCAAACAAAAAAAGCCGATATCAACATATCGGCTTTTCTTTTATTTCTAAATTAACGGCTACGGAAAATGATACGACCTTTGCTCAAGTCATAAGGTGTCATTTCTACAGTTACTTTATCACCCGTTAAGATACGAATATAGTTTTTACGCATTTTGCCAGAAATATGTGCAGTCACTACGTGACCATTTTCTAACTCAACGCGGAACATGGTATTTGGTAAGGTTTCCAAAATTGTGCCTTGCATTTCAATGCAATCTTCTTTTGCCATTTTATCCTCTAAAATTATGATATTTTTGACCGCACTTTTTTGCGGCTATAAATGAAAAACGGGCGAATTATAGCCGTTTTTAATGTTAGACGAAAGATTAAAATGGTATTTTGTTTAAATGCACATTATTTTTTTAATAATTCGATTATAATGTTCCACTAAAGTCGATTAGATAAAGAATTTAATTTAGCATACGAGGCCAAGATGTAGCCTTATGCGGTATCACCTTTCCCAAGGTGGCACCCTATCTAAAAAGCTAAAGCAAACTTTATTATGATGTTCGTTAATCTGTATGTAAAACAATAACTTCAACCCAAGGGTTATTTATGGCTATACCTAAAATAATTGTAATTAGTTTAAAACATTCAACAAGAAGAGAAAATATTGCTAAGCGCCTTTCTGGTTTGGGGTTAGACTTTAGTTTTTTTGATGCGACAGATGGGAAAAAACTGCCCGCTTCCGTATTAGAATCTGTCGATTATGATTTCTATCCGAAACACTATTTATCACCTAAGCCCTTAACGCTCGGTGAAATTGGCTGTGCAATAAGTCATATTAAAGTTTATGAGTACATGGTAGAAAACAATATTAAAAGTGCCATTATTCTTGAAGACGATGCGATCGTTTCACAGCACTTTAAGGAAATTGTTGAAGATACGCTCAATAAAATTAATAAAAATCATGAGTTGATCTTTTTTGATCACGGAAAAGTTAAATCCCATTTCTTTAAGAAACGGATTGTGGAAGGATATAGACTTGCACATTACAAGGCACCTTCAAAAAATTCAAGAAGATGTATTATCTATGCAACCGCTTATTTAATTACACTATCGGGCGCTAAAAAATTACTTAACTACGCTTATCCAATAAGACTGCCTGCAGATTATCTAACGGGATTAATCCAAAAAACACGCGTTGATACCTATGGTATTGAACCTCCATGTGTATTTAGAGGATTAAACAGTGACTCAGAAATAGACAAAATTGAGCATCGATATGAATAAGCTAAAAGCCCTAAGGTTAAAAGTGGGGAAATGGATACTTGATAAATCCTCAAGATCCAACAATCCCCAAAGTTTAGAACATCCTAAGAGTTTCTTATTTTTGCGACAAGATGGGAAAATTGGCGACTATATCGTGAGTTCTTTTGTTTTTCGGGAAATAAAGAAATTTAACCCCTTGATAAAGATTGGTGTCATCTGCACGAAACAAAACGCTTATCTGTTTCAAAGAAACCATAACATTGATGAGATTTATCTTGTAAAGAAAAGAAACATTCTCGACTACATCAAGACGGCACTGTTTATTAGAAAAGAAAGATACGATGTTGTCATTGATCCAACCCTTGTACTTAGAAACCGAGACTTGTTGCTATTGAGAATACTCAATGCCAGTAGTTATATCGGCTATAGAAAAGCAGATTATAATATTTTTAATATAAATATTACTAAAGACGGCCATTTTTCAGAAATTTACAAAGAAGCTTTAGCTCAGTCAAATATCAGTCTAAGTGATGATCGCTATGACATTCCACAAGATGACTTAATTAAAGAAGAAATTCTTCAGTTTATTACGGACAACAAGTTAAATAACTTTATTACAATTAACTTCTATGGAAATGGCAAAAATAGAAAGTTTGATGACTCTCACATTGTAGATTATTTAACATATATTAGAGACTCGAATAAACATCAGCTAATCTTACTTGCAACACCTGATACTTATGAGCATTTAAGTAGAATCGCTAATCAATTTGATGATGTATTTGTTTATCCAAATCCTCACACAACGATCTATCATACAATTGAGTTGATTAGAAACTGTGCTCTACTTATTTCAGTTGATACATCAACGGTTCATATTGCTTCGGGGTTAAATAAACCTATGATTTGTTTTTACTCGCAAGACAAAGAAAATTTTACGCACTGGCATCCCAATTCTAAGAATGTATGCCATATTATTCATTACTACGATAATGTTAATGAGATCTCCCCGAGAGAAATAAAACCAGAATGGCTAGATATTTAAAGATGCCTGCCACAAACTTTATCATTTATTAGATTATTTTTATGAATTCAAAAAAACACTTAGGTCATACCGCCCGTAAACGCTTTGGACAAAACTTTTTACACGACACCTCTGTAATTCAAGGGATTGTGGCAGCGATTCACCCGCAACCGGATCAATTCTTGGTAGAAATTGGCCCTGGGCTTGGTGCATTAACAGAGCCTGTTGGTGAGCTTGTCGCTCATCTTACCGTGGTTGAACTTGACCGAGACCTTGCAGAGCGTTTACGTCATCATCCATTTTTACATCAAAAACTGACCGTTATTGAAACGGATGCAATGCAATTTGATTTCGGCGAGCTTTATAAAAAAGAAAATTTAGCAGAAAAAGGCCAGAAATTACGTGTTTTTGGTAACTTACCTTACAACATTTCCACGCCATTAATGTTCCACTTGTTTAAGTATCATGATGTGATTCAAGACATGCACTTCATGCTACAAAAAGAAGTGGTGAAACGCTTATCTGCAGGACCAAATAGCAAAGCTTACGGGCGTTTAACCATTATGGCGCAATATTTCTGCCAAGTGATGCCTGTACTTGAAGTGCCACCTTCGGCCTTCAAACCTGCACCGAAAGTAGATTCAGCTGTTGTGCGTTTAATTCCGCATAAAGAATTACCGCACCCTGTAAAAGATTTATATTGGTTGAACCGTGTTTGTTCTCAAGCTTTCAACCAACGCCGTAAAACATTGCGTAATGCGCTTTCAACATTATTTTCAGCCGAAGATCTGACCACACTTGGTATTGATTTAAATGCACGTGCAGAAAATTTAGCTATCGCAGATTATGCCCGTTTAGCGAACTGGCTGGCGGATAATCCACCCGAAAATGATGAAAATAATCTTTTTGAATCAACTGAGCTATAAATTGCCCAGTACATATTAATTAACTTAAGGATTCATAATGAAAAAAATAAAAGTTGGTTTGATTATAGATGAGTTTTTTGGCGGTGCTGGAACTGCTTATGGTGGATATGGGTTTCTGGCTCGCCGGCTTATTGCTAAGTATATTCCCAATGATCTGATTCAGATTGATGTATTATTGGGCCGTAGCAATAAAAATCGTTATTTTGCAGAAAAAATAAAAGTTGATGATGTTTACGTTTATAAGCTCCCTAAAAGAAAACTATTTTCTAAACTGTGGCTTAAAAAGCAAAATTACGATATTTACCTCTCGATTGAATTAACTTACGATTGGGTTCTAAAACATGAGTTAGATATAAATAAGAAACTTATTCTGTGGATTCAAGATCCAAGACCAGCTTACGAGTGGGATGAAATTAATACAGTTAAACTTTTTCCTGAAACATCTTATTATAATCAAGATATTTATGATCTTGTTCATTCTATGTATAAACAAAATCGAGTGAAATTTATTTCACAAGGGTATTTTTTAAATAGAAAGGCAAAAGATCTTTATTCTCTAGATAATGATGTTAGTATCCAATATTTACCTAATCCGGTAGAAATAGATAATAAATTTGATTTTGATAAACATAATAAGAAAAATAATATCATTTTTCTTGGTCGTATTGAATCAGTAAAAAGAGGTTGGCTTTTCTGTGAAATTGCATCAAAGTTACCTGAATATCAATTTTATGTGTTAGGTCAAACCTTTCGGGAGTCTGATAAAAACACTAAAATTATAAATAAATATTTAAATATTAATAATTTACATTTTGTTGGGCATGTTGATGGTATAGAAAAAAATAATTTTATTCGAGATGCAAAAATCTTAGTGAACACATCAATTCATGAAGCACTCCCAATTTCTTTTTTAGAAGCACTTTCTTATGGAACCGTTCTTGTTAGTAACAGAAATCCTGAGGATTTAACCTCTAAATTTGGCATCCATATTGGTGATGTATTAGGAGATGGTTTTGACAAAGTTGAGCTTTATGTAGAAGCAATTCAAAAACTCATGAAAAATGATTCTATAAGAGAGGAAAAGGCTAAAGCTGGAATGGCTTATGTCAAAAATATTCATAATATAGCTGACTTCAAAACAAACCTTAGAAAGGTAATAATCGATACAGTTAAGGAAGACTAATATGAATGTCGCGTTTTCATCTGATAATAACTATGCACCATATTTAGCCGTTAGCATATTAAGTATATTAAAAAATAATTCGAAATCTGAAATTTGTTTCTATATTTTGGATTTTGGTATTGATAATAACAATAAAGAAATTATAGAAAATATCGTTTGCAATCATGGAAAAAGTATCAAATTCATAGGCGTGGATAAAGATGAGTTTGCTAACTTTCCTATTACGATAAATTATATTTCTTTAGCAACCTATGCCAGATTAAATATAACTCAATATATCCCTGATGTAGATAAGTTACTTTATATTGATGTTGATACGCTAACAAATGGCTCATTAGATGATTTATGGAATACTGATATCGAACAGTATTCACTTGCCGCATGTAAGGATTTCTTTATTGAAATTGAGCAAGCAGATTACAAGACTAAAATTGGCTTAGAAAATCATCATTATTTTAATGCTGGTGTGCTTCTTATCAATATGCGAAGATGGCGAGAACTGAATGTTCTAGAGGTGAGTCTGACCTGGCTAAATAAATATAAGGATGTTATAAAGTATCAAGATCAGGATATCTTAAATGGTATTTTCAAAGACGATGTTAAATTTATAAATACAAGATTTAACTTCACGCCATCTGAATCTGGCTATATAAAATATCGAAAAGAACGAGAAATTCAATTTCCTGCAGTTATTTACCATTATCCCGGGCCTGATAAGTTTTGGTCTAGCCGAAGTTCTCACTTAAAAGCTAATTTAGGGTATTCACTATTTAAGGAAGTTAGCAATAATTATCCTGGTTTTAAGGCTGATTTTGATGTTGTTGACTTTAGAACAAAAGTAAGAAGGCTCATTAGAGAAATTAAGTATAAATTTGTCTATCACATCTTTTAATTTTCTAAAATAACAACCCACTTCATTGATATTTAGCGTCTCATCACTTTGACTTTACGTGTCAATTGTTTTTACGAATAGGCTTAAGAGATTAAGCCTATACAACGTATTTCATCAGCTTATCTACATAAAACGAACAATTTCTTTACCTTGCATTTCTTTCAGGTGTTGTTGTTCTTTCCATTTTTCTTTATTTAGCGCTCGTATAATATTTTCTTTTATCCGAGTTAAACGCTGTTTCAATGTTTTCTTGGTGTGCACTGCCGTATTTTTTTTACGCTCTTGCTGCAAATCACTTACCAATAAGCTATTCTCCTGATTTAATTGCAATTCTTGAACACAAATAGCAGGATTAAGTTGATATACTTGATAGGCACCAACATTAATCTGTTCATTAAACATGATCTCATCAATTGCTTTGACTTCCTCTATGGCGAGTTTTTCAAATAGATTTATGAGGTACTTCGCTGCCTCATTCGAAATAATATAACCTGCTGTACCAAAGTGTTTTGATTTTAAAATATCTATGTTTCGTTCTTGAAAAGGTAAAATTTGTTGCTGTTTTTCCAGCTGAACAGGCATTAAAAATGTTTCTAAACGCAAAACAAAAATCTCTTGAAAATTGAACCGCACTTTTAGCCATTCATCATTCGCAAGAAATTTTTCTGCATTCTCACCAAGCAGAATATCATCCTCAAAAATAGAAATATAAGCTAAATTATCGTCAACACACTTTTTCCATAGCATAAAGTGGCTCATCAAACATCCCTTCTCTCCTGCCGTGAGCTTTGATGTAGCTTCAACATTTGGAAGATAACGCTGTAAATGAACATTAAGTCGATCAGAAGGTGTGAATGCATCAAAAAATTCAAATGGAATTTTTTTCTGACCGAATTGATCGATAATGTGATTTCGACGTTTATCTGCCGTTGAAATACTAATCACTACATTTTTATGTTTAACAGAATACATAGAAAAATATTATATTTGCCTTAAATTGCAGGCTATCTTACTATTTTAAGATCGTGAAATGAATAGTATCCTCACAAAAAATCTATGCTAGAATTTATGACAAATCTTTAGCATAAAGACTGCCAAAACCTGATAACCATAACCGGAGCATTATAGAAAAATGGCAACCTATTTCGTCGGTGATTTACAAGGCTGTTATGATGAATTACAGCTTTTATTAGAATGGGTAGATTTCAATTCTACGCAAGATAAACTCTATCTTGTGGGAGATCTTGTGGCGCGTGGAGATAAATCACTTGAATGTCTTCGTTTTGTAAAATCACTTGGCAATGCAGCACAAACCGTACTCGGCAATCATGACTTACATTTAATTGCGACCGCACTGGGGATTAAAAAAGTAAAACCTCGTGATCTTGTCGATGCCATTTTTAATGCACCCGATTTTGATGAACTGATTCATTGGTTACGTCATCAGCCGTTACTTGTCCATAATGATGAATTAAACTTCCTGATGGCGCATGCAGGCATTTCGCCTGATTGGGATTTGGAAACTGCGAAATCTTGTGCGGCTGAAGTTGAACAGATTTTACAGCACGGCGATTTTCATTATCTCATTGAAAATATGTATTCTGAACAGCCTGATCGCTGGTCGCCAGATTTGCAGGGCTTAGATCGCTATCGTTATATTATTAACGCTTTTACCCGAATGCGTTTTTGTTATTTGGACCATCGCTTTGATTTTGCCTGTAAATCCCCTTTAAAAGATGCACCAGCGGAGCTCACGCCTTGGTTTAATTTAGATAATCCACTTTATAAACAAATTCCAATTGTCTTTGGGCATTGGGCAAGTTTAGTGGATGAGCCCACTCCGCCAGGTATCTATGCCTTGGATACAGGATGTGTGTGGAATAATCGAATGACCCTATTGCGTTGGGAAGACAAACAGCTCTTCACGCAAAGCGCGGTCAAAAATTACAGTGATTTTTAAGGAAACACCATGCTCTCGCTTACAGCTGAATCTTGCGAATTGTTCAATATTCCTTTCTATCAATTCGCCCAGATGAAGAAATTCTGCCCGGAAGATATTCCGGCAATTAAAGCTGATTACAAATTACACTGGGATAACTGGAAAGCGATTATCCAAGAAGTCGCAAAGCAACTTGGCACACCTTTTGCGAAACCGCATATCGAAAGTTGGACCAATGGTTGGCAGGTACGCGCGCATTTCTTCGCTTATTTTAAATACGAGTTTAACCAAAATTCTGCAGCAATCTTTTCTGTGCTATTAAATCGTCGCCGACTAAGAGTGTGTTTAGATTGGCATTGCTATCGTGCAGATCGCTCACAAATTAATGTGCAACAATATAATCAGTGGCTTGATCAATTTAATTTCAAACAATTTTCTGATTTTGATATTTGGCGAGAGGATGAAAGCGAATATGATGATTTTCGCCAAGTGAAGGACATTTCTGAAAAAGAGCTTCTCTTACGTTCAGATGAAGATTTTTGGTGCATTGGAAAAAGCATTGAAAAAGCTGAACTGCATCAAATCGATCCCGTTTCATTTATCACACAAACTATTCAACAATTACAACCGCTTTACGATCGCTGCCATCAATAAAGTGCGGTCATTTCCATTAAATTTTTTCGTCTTGTTTATTTGTTATGCTATCATTACATTAGTTTAACATTTTTAACAATTTTGCTTTTAGGAGTACTTTATGAAAAACGTCGTGATCGTTGGCGGGGGCGCCGGCGGCATAGAGTTAGCGACATTTTTAGGCGACAAATTAGGTCGCAAAAAACAAGCTAAAGTGACGCTTGTGGATCGCAATGCAACCCATTTATGGAAACCATTATTACATGAAATTGCCACAGGTGTAATGGATGATGGCACAGATTCTCTGAGCTATCGTGCACACGGGAAAAACCACCATTTTAGCTTTGAACAAGGTTCGATCACGCGCATCAATCGTGAGCAAAAATATGTTGAACTTGCCCCTGTCTATGGGCAAGAAGGTGATATGCTCGTGGTTGCGCGTCGTATTCCTTATGATTACTTAGTAATTGCGATTGGCAGTAAATCGAACGATTTCAATACAAAAGGTGTCGCTGATAACTGCATTTTCTTAGACAGTTCTGATCAAGCACTTCGCTTCCAACAAAGAATGTTGGAATTATTCCTTAAATTCTCTGAAAACCGCGCGTTAGATGATATCGGAGAAGAAGAATTTAAACAGAAGTTAGTGGATGAAAACAAAGTCAATATTGCGATTGTTGGCGGAGGTGCTACTGGCGTGGAATTAACTGCTGAGCTTTATCATGCGACTGAAGACTTGTCTTCTTACGGTTACGGTAAAATTGATAATTCCTGCTTACAAGTCACTTTAGTTGAAGCGGGTCCTCGATTACTGCCTGCTCTACCCGAAAATTTATCTGCAGCGGTATTAGATGAATTGCAAGAAATGGGGGCTAACGTGAAATTAAATACGATGATCACAGAAGCCCAGCCAAACACGCTTATCACCAAAGATGGCGAAGAAATCAAAGCTGATCTGATTGTTTGGGCGGCGGGTGTTCGCACCTCAACGGTGACACAGCAATTCGATGGATTAGAGCTTAATCGCATCAATCAATTAGTGGTAAAAGATACCCTTCAAACTACGGTGGATGACAGTATTTTCGCAATTGGTGACTGTGCAGCATTAATGCAACCAAACGGTAAATTAGTTCCGCCAAGAGCGCAAGCTGCACATCAAATGGCAAAAGCTTGTGCGAAAAATATCTTTGCACTTTTTGAGCAAAAACCATTAAAAGCATTCAAATACAACGATAAAGGCACCTTGGTATCTCTTTCAAGCTTTACTGCATTGGGTAGCATTTCAAATAAATTTGGGAAAAACCCACTAACTGTTCAAGGTAAATTTGCGCAGTTTGCGTATGTGTCTTTATATCGTATGCATCAACATGCTTTGCATGGATGTATTAAGATTGGCTTAATTATTTTAGTGGATAAACTTAACCACTATTTAAAACCAAGATTGAAATTACATTAAGACAAAAAGTGCGGTCAAATTTAACCGCACTTTTTTTATTCCTTAAACTAATTGATTGTTATGCTCATAGGCATAAAGTGTATTAAACATCAGCATGGCAACCGTCATTGGCCCTACTCCACCCGGTACTGGTGTAATATAAGCTGCTTTTTGTCGCGCCACATCGTATTCCACGTCACCCACTAATTTGCCATTGATACGATTAATCCCCACATCAATGACTGTTGCCCCTTCTTTAATCCAATCGCCCGGAATAAAACGAGGTTTACCCACAGCTACCACTAAAACATCCGCCTGACGAATATGATGTTCTAAATCTTTGGTGAAACGGTGAGTCACCGTAACCGTTGCTCCAGCCAACAATAATTCGAGTGACATCGGGCGTCCTACAATATTCGATGCACCAACGATCACTGCATGTTTACCATGTAAATCAATACCTGTGGTTTCCAATAATTTCATTACGCCATAAGGGGTGCAAGCGCGTAAAGTTGGAATACGCTGACATAAACGCCCAACATTATAAGGGTGGAAACCATCCACGTCTTTTTCAGGACTAATTCGCTCAATAACTAATGAACTATTAATCTGCTCTGGTAATGGAAGTTGAACCAAAATACCATCAATGGTTTCATCAGCATTTAAAATATCAATCAGTTGAAGTAATTCAGCCTCCGTGGTTGTTTCAGGCAAATCATAGGATCTTGATATCATCCCAATCTCTTCACAACTTTTACGTTTACTGCCCACATAGACTTGAGAAGCAGGATCTGCGCCCACCAGAATTACCGCAAGCCCTGGTGCACGTTGACCTTGATCGCGATAATGTTCAATTTTATTGGCAACATCTGATTTAATTTTTTTTGATAGTTCAGTACCTGAAATGATTTGAGCAGTCATGCGTTTTTTCCTCAAGATGGCATTAAGTAAACGTTTGCTATTTTAACTGACAATGTCTTATATTACAAAGACAACAAAAGTGCGGTTAAAAAACTGGAATAATTTTGAGCAATTGAAAGAGGAATCTAAAAAATTAATTGACTGGAAAGAAAAGCTCACTATAATTGAGCCCAATCGTCGGCGAGTAGCGCAGCTTGGTAGCGCAACTGGTTTGGGACCAGTGGGTCGTAGGTTCAAATCCTATCTCGCCGACCACTTCTTTTATATTTCCCTCGAAATTCCATACAAAAGATGTAACCCTTAAAATGCGCCCTTAGCTCAGCTGGATAGAGCAACGCCCTTCTAAGGCGTGGGTCAAAGGTTCGAATCCTTTAGGGCGTGCCATAACTCATCTCAATCTGCCATTATTTTTCTAACTGGCTTTTTTAAGCGAAAGTAATAGGTTTAACACTTAGTTTAGGCAAAAAATAGCGTAAATTCTAGATATCAGAATGATTGATTAAAAAGATAATTTAAAATTAAGAAAAGAAAGTATTTGAATGGCGGTGAGAGGGGGATTCGAACCCCCGATGCACTTTCGCACATACACGCTTTCCAGGCGTGCTCCTTCAACCACTCGGACATCTCACCGTTTTGAAGTTCGTGAAATATAAAGATTTCTACAAGATTAGTCAAGTTTTTTGAGCTAGAACATAAAAAATCCTTTTTCTTTTAGTTAAAATATAAACTCATTCTTTTTTATCGTTGTTTTTTATGCAAATCAAATTACTCTTTTCTAAAAATGTGTTTTTAGCTGTAAAACCATTCAGCGCATTGAAAGAATCTTTCCGTGAAGGTTACGGGAAACAAAAATTGATTAAAGATATTATCGCAGGACTCACCGTGGGAGTCATTGCGATTCCTCTCTCCATGGCTTTAGCTATTGCCAGTGGTGTTCCACCTCAACACGGTCTTTATACCGCTATTGTAGCGGGTATCGTGATTGCATTAACCGGTGGATCGCGTTTCAATATTTCAGGTCCAACTGCAGCATTTGTCGTCATTTTATATCCCATCACACAACAATTTGGGCTTAGCGGATTACTCATGGCAACGCTGCTTTCGGGAATTATTTTAGTCATCATGGCCCTATCGCGATTAGGGCGATTAATTGAGTACATTCCTCTCCCCGTTACACTTGGCTTTACCTGTGGAATTGGGATCACCATCGGCACCTTGCAAATCAAAGATTTCTTAGGGTTAGACATTGCTCAGATGCCACCTCACTATATTGAAAAAGTACAAGCTATTTTGACCGCACTTCCTACGATTAGCTGGGCGAATACAGCTGTTGGTGTGGTCACCTTATTTATACTTACGCAATGGCACAAACTTCGTTTACCTGTGCCAGGCCATTTACCAGCGGTCATTATTGGAACACTCATGGCATTAGCCTTAGGACAATTTGGCATCTCGGTTGAAACCATTGGTACAGCATTCCAATATACCTTATCCGATGGTACAACAGGGCATGGCATTCCAAATGTACTACCTGAATTTGCCTTACCTTGGAATATTCCGAATGCGCAAGGTGAAGTCATCAATTGGAGTTTTGATCGCATACAGACGCTCTTACCTGCGGCCTTTTCAATGGCGGTATTAGGCGCGATTGAGTCGCTACTTTGTGCGGTCATCTTAGATAATATGACGGATACCAAACATCATTCCAATAATGAATTACTCGCCCAAGGTTTAGGTAATATTATTTCACCATTCTTAGGCGGCATTACGGCAACCGCGGCAATTGCACGTTCCGCAGCCAATGTAAAATCTGGAGCGGTATCACCAATAGCCAGTGTAATTCATGCACTCTTAGTTTTATTCTCGCTATTATTCTTTGCGAATGCCCTGTCTTATTTGCCACTCTCTTCTATGGCTGCATTGCTATTAATGGTAGCTTGGCATATGGCTAATGTACCTGAAATTATTCGTTTGGCTCGTCGCTCCACAAAAAACGAAATTGCTGTGTTGTTCACCTGCTTAATTCTCACCGTGTTATTTGATATGGTGATCGCCATCTCTGTCGGCGTATTATTAGCGAGTCTTTTATTTATCCGCACTATTGCAGAAATGACAAAAACGATTGAACAACCCGTGCCAGAAGATCTCGATGATGTATTAGCTTATCGTATCAGCGGTCCATTATTCTTTGCAGCGGCAGATAAACTCTTTGCGGATTTACACGATAAAACCGTACATACCGATCACGAGATTAAACATATCGTGTTGCAGTGCGATGCCGTGACCGTGCTCGATACGGGGGGCATTCATGCTCTCACTCACTTTGTACAACATATGTTGCCACATCAACAAATCTACTTGTGCAATATGCAATTCCAACCACTTAGAATGTTAGTAAAATCTAACTCTATACCTGAGTTGCAAAAAATTAATTATGGTACGGATTTACAAGATGTCTTTAATAAAATTCGTGAGTTTGAACAAGCAAATCCATAAAACACTAAAAAGCGTGCTAAAATAAGCACGCTTTTTTTATCAATAAAAATAAAGGAATTCAGAATGCGTCCAAATAATCGTGAAAATCATCAGCCTCGTCCAATTAAAATCACCCGTAATTACACTAAACATGCGGAAGGCTCTGTATTAGTGGAATTTGGTGATACTAAAGTTTTATGTACGGCGAGTGTTGATGAAAGCGTACCGCGTTTCTTAAAAGGACAGAATCAAGGTTGGGTGACAGCAGAATATGGTATGTTGCCTCGCTCTACACACAGCCGTATGCAACGTGAAGCAGCAAAAGGCAAACAAGGTGGACGCACCATGGAAATTCAACGCTTAATCGCGCGTTCACTACGTGCTATGGTTGACTTAGAAGCCCTTGGTGAGCGTTCTATCACCTTAGACTGCGATGTGATTCAAGCGGACGGCGGTACAAGAACAGCCTCCATCACCGGTGCCGCAGTGGCATTATGTGATGCCATCAACGGTTTAATCGCGAACGGTACATTAAAAATCAATCCAATCAAAGGTCTGGTTGCTGCAATTTCGGTTGGAATTGTTGAGGGTGAGGCTGTATGTGATTTGGAATATGTAGAAGACTCAGCTGCCGAAACAGATATGAACGTTGTGATGATGGAAGATGGCCGCATGATCGAAGTGCAAGGTACCGCAGAAGGCGAACCATTCAGCCACGAAGAATTACTCACCTTATTAGACTTAGCAAAACAAGGCTGCGAACAAATCTTCGCTGCACAACGTGAAGCATTAGGTTTATAGGAACAAAAAATGGAAAGCTACAAAATCGAATTTATTAAATTTGCCTTGAGCCGTAACGTGCTTAAATTTGGCGAGTTTGCACTAAAATCAGGTCGAAAAAGCCCTTATTTTTTTAACGCAGGATTATTCAGCACCGGCGCTGATCTCGCTCGCTTAGGTGAATTCTATGCGAAGGCAATTCAGTCAAGTGCGGTCGATTTTGATGTTATTTTTGGACCTGCCTACAAAGGCATTCCAATTGCGACGAGCGTTTCCATTGCACTATTCAATCAATTTAATCGTGATACACCGGTTTGCTTTAACCGCAAAGAAGCGAAAGATCACGGTGAAGGCGGTAATTTGATCGGTAGCCCATTAACCGGCAATGTGTTGTTAGTCGATGATGTCATTACAGCTGGCACAGCCATTCGTGAATCCATGGCGCTCCTTGAAGCCAATAACGCGAAATTAGCCGCTGTCTTTATTGCATTAAATCGTCAGGAAAAAGGCAAAGGGGAACTTTCTGCAATTCAAGAAGTGGAACGCGACTACCAATGCCAAGTACTTTCCATTATTGATTTGGATGACTTAATGCAATTTATTGAAAAAGAACCCGATTATCAGCAATATTTACCTGCGATGCGGGCTTATCGTGAAAGTTATGGTGTGTAATTCATCACTTGAAAAATAAGAATAAAGCCATATTAATGTAAGGGCAGACATTTGCGTCTGCCCATTATTGTCAAAAGACCTTTTGACCGCACTTTAGGGGAAGAGAATGTATTTTTTTGGAAAGATTATCGGCGTTTTTCTCGGTTTTAAATGGGGGGGCTTTTTCGGTGCCATTGCTGGACTCATTTTAGGCTCCATCGCTGATAAAAAACTCTATGAGCTTGGTTCGGTTAACTCTAGCTTTTTTAAGAAAAAAACGACCCGACAAGCACTCTTTATGCAAACTACCTTTGCGGTACTTGGGCATTTAAGTAAATCCAAAGGTCGTGTGACAGAAGAAGATATTCAACTGGCCAATCAGTTAATGAACCAGATGCAATTAGATGAGAGCCATCGCAAACTTGCTCAAGAGGCCTTTCGTCGCGGTAAAGAAGCGGATTTTCCATTACGTCAGGTGATTCGCGAATTTCGCATCGGTTGTGGGCAACGTGCTGACTTGCTGAGAATGTTCTTGCACGTACAAGTGCAAGCTGCCTTTGCTGATGCTCAATTACATGACTCAGAAAAAGAAGTGCTTTATGTGGTGGCCGAAGAGCTTGGTCTTTCCCGTATGCAGTTTGAGCAAATGCTTGCTATGGAAATTGCGGCTCGTCAATTTACCCAAGGTGGATTCTATCGCCAATACCAACAAGGTGGTTATCAACAGCAAGGTGGTTACCAATACCAACAACAGGGCGGATACAAACAATCTTCAGGCCCAACATTAAGTGATGCTTATAAAGTATTAGGCGTGAGTGAAAGTGATGACCGTAATGCTGTAAAACGTGCATATCGTCGTTTAATGAATGAACATCACCCAGATAAATTAGTCGCTAAAGGCTTGCCACCAGAAATGATGGAGATGGCTAAAGAAAAAGCGCAACAAATCCAAGCCGCTTACGATTTAATTTGTAAAGTGAAAGGCTGGAAATAGTGCGTGTTATCCTCGCCCCCATGCAGGGGGTGCTTGATCCTTTTGTTCGCCAACTTCTAACTGAAGTGAATGAATACGATCTCTGCATTACCGAATTTGTCCGCGTAGTAGATCAACTATTACCCGCAAAAGTCTTTTATCGTCTTTGCCCTGAACTCAAAAATCAAGGCTTTACCTCTTCTAGAACACGTGTTCGTGTCCAACTTTTAGGTCAACATCCAAACTGTCTTGCTGAAAATGCCAATCGCGCCATTGAACTGGGCTCACATGGTATTGATTTAAATTGTGGCTGCCCATCCAAAACCGTTAATTGGAGCAACGGAGGCGCAGCACTTCTCAAGCAACCTGAATTAATTTATCAAGCGACACTAGCCTTGAGACAAACAGTGCCTAACCACTTGCCTGTCAGTGTGAAAATAAGATTAGGTTGGGATTGCACTTCACAAGCTTTTGAAATTGCCGATGCAGTACAACAAGGTGGCGCCACTGAAATCACCATTCACGGCAGAACCAAAGCCGATGGCTATCGTGCCGATCGCATCAATTGGGAAAAAATCAGTGAAGTGAGATCTCGCTTAACAATCCCTGTGATTGCTAATGGTGAAATTTGGTGTTGGGAAGATGGTCAAGCCTGTTTAAAAGCGACAGGTTGCGAAGATCTGATGGTCGGGCGTGGAGCATTAAATATTCCAAACTTAAGCCTTGTACTTAAACAAAATTGCGAAAAAATGTCTTGGACGGATATTCAAAAGATCTTGCAAAAATATGCGGGAATGGAAAATTTCCATGATTCCGGTTTTTATCATGTTGCCCGAATCAAACAATGGCTACGCTATCTTAATAAAGAATATCCTGAAGCAGATATCGTTTTTGAGCGAATTAAAACCAGCAAAACTGCAGAAGATCTGAGAGAACGACTCTGTCAGTGCTAGAAAAGTGCGGTCAAAATACACGGCTTTTTTAGCATTATCCCCACTCGTACGATGAGTTCAACACTCAAACAAAACTTGACAAAAATCAAAAAGTTATCATACAGAACCAGTAGAATCAATGAGGCATATACCACAAAAAGGGAGAGGTGCCTTATGAAGACTCGTCTATTGCTTTCTAGCTTACTTATCGCATTAAGCACAACATCATTTGCCCAAACGCATAAAGCGCATTGGTCTTATAATGGTAAAGAAAGCCCTGAACATTGGGGTGATTTGCTCACCGAATATCAAACCTGCAAGATAGGGAAAGTTCAATCGCCAGTTAATCTTGAAGCAGATAATGGCATGAAAGTGGCAAATAAACCACTTAAGATGAATTACTTCCCTGCGGAGTATCAAGTAGAAAACAATGGACATACCGTGCAAGTCAGTGTTGCACAAGAAAATGCACCATTTATTACGCTCAACAATAAACCATTTTATTTAAAACAATTTCACTTTCACACACCAAGTGAGCATACCTTTAAACGTCAACATTATCCTTTAGAAATTCATTTTGTTCATCAAAGTGAAGATAAAGCATTAGCGGTTGTTGCTGTAATGGTCAATGAAGGTGAAACCAATCCAGCATTAGCACCAGTAGTTGAGAAAAAACTCACCGTTGGACAAAAAGAAAAATTGGCTCAACCGCTTGATATTCAATCGCTAATGCCAAAAGAGATGGCTCGCTTCCGCTTAAATGGATCGCTCACTACTCCACCTTGTAGTGAAAACGTGGCTTGGACCATTTTTAAAGCGCCAATTCAAGCAAGCAAAGCACAAATTGCCGCGATAGAAGAAATGGAAGGGAAAAACAACCGCCCAACGCAACCATTAAATCAGCGTGACGTGGAAGTTGAACAATAAACAAAAAATGCGTGGATAGTTTCCACGCATTTTTTTATTCGATTAGAAGAACTTAAAGGTGAATATTACCATCATAAATATGAGTCGCATCTCCAGTCATATAAAGCGGTGAGCCTACGCCTTCCCATTCAATAAGCAGGCTACCACCAGGTAGATCAACTTGCACTTTGTTATCAAGTAAACCTTGCATCATTCCTACTGCCGCTGCTGCACAAGCCCCACTGCCACAAGCTTGCGTTTCACCTGCACCACGTTCATACACGCGTAATTTAATGTGGTTACGATTGACAACTTGCATAAATCCAGCATTTACCCTTTCCGGAAAACGTTCGTGATTCTCTAATAATGGACCTAACTCTGCTACATTGGCC
Organism: Parahaemophilus parainfluenzae; assembly: GCA_032568935.1. Taxonomy (GTDB): domain Bacteria; phylum Pseudomonadota; class Gammaproteobacteria; order Enterobacterales; family Pasteurellaceae; genus Haemophilus_D; species Haemophilus_D parainfluenzae_AE. The sequence goes on along the minus strand of JAWHBY010000013.1, from coordinate 6,540 downwards.
GTTTCAATATCGTCCACTTGAACAACACAATGCGGATTACCCATTGATACTGCACCACAAAGCACTGTTTGAACATCGGTACGTAGAATATAATTTTTTTCAAATTTATTGGCAGTAAAAGGAATTTTATTCGGTTCCCAAATCGGCTCGCCCATATTGACGCAAATTTGCCCATCTTCTTTTACCGTTAAAACCATTTTTCCTTTTTGAGTGCTAACAGCAATATCTTTCTTATTAGTTAGCCCTTTTAAGGTGACAAAACGCGCAAAACATCTTGCCCCGTTTCCACATTGCGATACTTCACTGCCATCGGCATTGAAAATACGATAATGGAAATCTAAATCTGGATCATAAGGTGGCTCAACAATTAAAAGCTGATCAAAACCAATGCCACGATGACGATCGGCTAAGCGTTTAATGGTTTCAGGGGTAAAATAGGCATTTTGCGTCACAGCATCAACAACGACAAAGTCATTGCCAAGGCCATGCATTTTGGAAAACTGCATGTTTCCTTCCTTGATTTGAAAATTTTTTGGCATTATAGAGAGCAATAAGCCGAATGGCAAATAGCCATAATAGACAAAGTGCGGTCAAAAAACACTTTATTTTCTCACCGCACTTTCATCATTACATCCAAGCGTTATTGCGGATAATCCCTACTGCAATCCCTTCAATTTCAAAATGAGGCTGTTCCTCAAGATTCACCACAATCGGTTGAAACTCTTCATTTTCTGCATGCAGATAAATAACAGAACCTTTACGCTCTAAGCGTTTTACTGTCACTTCATCTTCAATTCGTGCGACAACAATCTGTCCATTTCGCACATCTTTTGTGCTATGAACAGCAAGAAGATCGCCGTCTAAAATACCAATATCTTTCATGGATTGGCCATATACTTTTAATAAAAAGTCAGCTTGTGGTTTGAACATATTAGCATCAACACGATAAGTACCTTCAATATGTTGCTCCGCCAAAATTGGTTCCCCTGCAGCCACGCGACCGATGAGCGGTAAGCCTTCTTCTTCCTCATCATTTGCACTGTCATCAACAATGCGAATACCGCGAGAAGCCCCCGCCACAATTTCAATAGCGCCTTTACGAGCAAGCGCTTTTAAGTGTTCTTCCGCCGCATTAGGGGATTTAAAGCCTAATTCACGAGAAATTTCTGCACGAGTTGGCGGCATACCCGTGGTTTCTAAATGTCGTTTTAAGAGTTCCAGCACTTCTTGTTGTCTGGCAGTTAATGGTCTCATACACACTCCTGTTACTTTATACAGAATAACTGTTAGTATATACAGAAAGATAACGATTGCAACAACTATTTTCTGGAGGTAAAAGTGCGGTCAATTTTTTTCATATTTTTGAGTGTTCATCATAAATCTCAAATGTAAATTTTTAGAATTTGACTGGTCGAATGTGTTAAAATGCCCGACAATACCTAGAAATGTCTAACAAAAAGAGAATATTAATTATGTCTGGCATCGTAAGTACTTATCGTAAATTATTAGAATTACCGCTTTCGGTTTTAGTAAAAAATAATCCTATTCCCGCTCAACCCATCGAAGAGCTTCAACTCAATATCAATCAACCTATTCTTTATGTTTTACCTTATACCTCTCAAACTGACTTCGTGATTTTCCGTCGTAACTGTTTAAGCGTAGGTTTACCTGATCCGGCTGAAAAGAATGTTATTGATGGCGTAGCATTACCACGTTATGTCTATTTAGACGAAGGTCGTCGTTTTTTTAAATCAAAAGGCGCAAAAGATGAAACGGTCAAGGTGTTCAATAAGTACTTAGAATTACATCGTGATATTACTGATTTAGATGTGCAACTGATCCCGGTTTCTGTGCTTTGGGGGCGTTCGCCTGGTAAAGAAGATAAAGCAAGCTTACCAAATCTGCGTCTATTGAATGGCATTCAAAAAACCTTTGCAGCAATTTGGTTTGGGCGTGATACCTTTGTACGTTTTTCTCAAGCGCTCTCTTTGCGTTACATGGTAAATGAGCATGGTTCAGATGAAAAAATCGCACAAAAACTTGCTCGTGTGGCTAAAATACACTTTGCTAAACAACGCATTTCGGCAACAGGCCCTCGCCTACCAAACCGCGAAGCAATGTTTAATAAACTCTTAAATTCCCAAGCGATTCAAAATGCGATTGAAGATGAGGCAAAATCAAAAAATATCAGCCGTGAAAAAGCCTATGCTGAAGCTGAAAAAATTCTTCATGAAATCGCTGCAGATGTTAGCCATTCAAGCCTTCGGGTAGCTGATCGTTTCTTACGTTGGTTATGGAACAAACTCTATTCAGGTATTAATGTACAAAATGCGGACCGTGTGCGTAAACTGGCACTAGAAGGACATGAAATTGTTTATGTGCCTTGTCACCGTAGTCACATTGACTATTTATTACTTTCTTATGTGCTCTATCACCAGGGTCTTGTACCGCCACATATTGCAGCAGGTATTAACTTAAACTTTTGGCCTGCGGGACCTTTATTCCGTAGCTGGGGAGCATTCTTTATTCGCCGCACCTTTAAAGGTAATCGCCTTTACTCTGCAATTTTCCGTGAATATTTAGGGGAATTATTCCACCGAGGTTATTCCGTTGAATACTTCATTGAAGGTGGTCGTTCTCGTACAGGTCGTTTGCTTGCACCGAAAACCGGTATGATGTCGATGACGCTACAAGCGCTTCAACATAACCAAACTCGTCCAATTTCTGTGGTGCCAGTGTATATTGGTTATGAGCACGTATTAGAAGTAGATACTTATGCGAAAGAATTACGTGGCGCGGCAAAAGAAAAAGAAAATGCAGGCTTAGTTTTACGTGTGATTAAAAAATTGCGCAATTTAGGCCAAGGTTTTGTGAATTTTGGTGAGCCAATCACACTGTCAAATTACCTTAGCCACCATTATCCTGAATGGAAAGAACAACATCATGAAGATAAACCGCTGTGGTTTAACCAAGCAGTGGGTTCTATTTCTAATCAAGTGATGATAAACATCAACAAATCGGCAGCTGTCAATGGGATGAATTTAGTGGGGACAGCACTCCTATCTTCTCGTCAGCGTGCACTTTCTCATGAACAGTTATTAGAACAACTCTCTAGTTATCAAGAGATGTTAAAGAATGTCCCGTATTCTACTGATGTGGTGCTTCCAACTGATACACCAAAAGCGATGCTTGATCACGTATTAAGCTTAGATCGTGTTGGCGTGTTAGTTGAAAAAGATAACTTTGGGGAAATTATTCGTTTAGAACGTAATTCTGCTGTTCTCATGACGTATTACCGAAATAATATTCAACACTTATTTGTGTTACCTTCACTTGTTGCGAGTATCGTTTTACATTATGAAGCAATCCAAAAAGATTTATTATTGGATGCGGTACGTAAAATTTATCCATTCTTAAAAGGTGAACTCTTCCTTCATTTCAATGAAGAAGAATTAAATACACAAATTAAAGCCATTATTGATGAATTTGCGCGTCAAGACGTTATCCAAGCCAATGATAATTTCTTATCTATCCACCGCTCTAAAGTGCGTATTTTACAACTTTGGTCTGCCGGTGTGCGTGAAATCTTACAACGTTACTACATCACTGTGAGTATTTTACGTAAAGATCCTGGAATTGCTCGTGGCTTATTAGAAAAAGAAAGCCAATTAGTGGCACAGCGTCTTTCTGTATTACACGGTATTAACGCACCGGAATTCTTCGATAAAGCCGTCTTCTCGGCCTTCATTGCTAACTTAAAAGAAGAAGGTTATTTCGATGATGAGAAAGAAAAATTACACGAACTTGCTACAATCTTAGAGCATTTAATTTCTAGCGAAGTTTGCTTAACGATTAACAGTGCTGCAGACAAAGCAGATGATGTTGAGATTGAAGTAGAAGAAGAGGATAAATCAAGTAAAGATGAATAATCTTTACTTGGAAAAATAAAGGGCATATTGGGTATTCTCAATACGCCCTTTTCTTTATACGACTAATTATTTAACCAGAAATAATATCCTATTGTCGCAATAACGAGTATACACACAATATTTAAGATAAATCCAGCTTTAACCATATCACTTTGACGAACTTGCCCCGTACCGAATACAATTGCATTTGGTGGTGTTGCTACCGGTAACATAAAGGCACAAGATGCACCTAAACCGATGATTAAAGCAAGACCAATTTCCGGCATACCAAGAGATTGTGCAATAGAAATAAAGATTGGTACTAATAACGCTGCACTTGCGGTATTGGAAGTAAACTCAGTTAAGAAAATAATGAAGGTTGCGACCAATAAACCAATGAGGTAGTAATGTTGTCCTTGAACCAAGAACACAATACCGTCAGCTAACACTTTACTTGCGCCCGAATCTTTTAACACCGCACTCAAGGTTAAACCGCCCCCGAAAAGCATCAATACGCCCCAGTCAGTGCTTTCTTGGATTTGTTTCCAATTTGCCACACCAGTTGAACAAATAATGACAGCCGCAAGTAATGCGACGACGCTATCAAAACTACCGATATTTTTAGCAAGACCAAATACACCTGAAATGATTGGATTAATATAACTACTAAATACCCAACAAAGTGCAATAACACCAAAAATGACAAGCGTTAAAACGCGTTGGCCATTCATTTCAATACGTTCAAAGTTTTGTTCAAAATGTAAATGAAGTTTTGGTTTAAACACAATGAAAAGTGTACCCACCATCAATGGCATTAAAATCACCATAATTGGTAAGCCATACCATAACCAATCAGAGAAGGTTAAATGTAAGTTACTTGCAACGATAGCATTTGGTGGGCTACCTACTAATGTACCCATACCACCAATACTCGCACTATATGCAATCCCTAATAATACGAAGACATAAGTATTATGTTCTTTTTCTTTATCAAGCTTACTTAAGATCCCCATCGCTAGAGGCAACATCATGGCTGCTGTTGCTGTGTTACTCATCCACATGGAAAGGAAAGCAGTAATGGAGAAAAGATACATAATAGCTACAAATAAATTTCCACGAGCCATTGCCATGATTTTATTGGCAATCATTTTATCGAGCTTTTGTATATGTAAAGCTGTCGCTAAAGCAAAGCCACCAAAGAATAAGAAAATGGTTGGATCGGCAAAAGCTACTAAAGCTTGTTTCGTCGACACTAGATCAAGTGCAATCGCAATCAATGGTACCAATAACGCAGTAACTGTTACATGCAATGCTTCAGTTAACCAAAGGATCGCCACAAAGGCTAATAGTGCTAAACCAGCATTTTCCTTAGGTGCGAAAGGTAAAGATTTTAATAAAATGAAAAAACATGCTATTGCCAGCAGAAAAATAATACCACTTTTATAATTTTTTGTTGTGTTTGTTTCGTTCATGAGTCCCTCCAAACTGATTACAAATGAACTATTTTTGATGTTAAATGAATGTTACAAACTTTCAACTAACAAATGTTTAAAATGTGATCTTGTTCAAAAAAATTTTAACAAAAAAAGTGCGGTTATTTCTAACCACACTTTAAAAAGTGTTAATAATTTCAAAACTATTCTTCTTCAAAATCGCCTAAATCTAATGCTTCTTGTGAAAGAATAATACCCGTTAAATCAGCGTAAATATAATCTTCAGGGAAGAAAGTCACACCACCAAAATTCACAGGAAGATCACTTTCTCCATGATTATTTTCTTCTGCGCCAACTGGAATTGGTGCGAGTGCATGAATACCAATATCAATATTTTCAAGTTGTTGAATTTGGCGTACTGCACCATAAACAATAATGCCCGCCCAGTCATTATCTGCAGCAAGTTGCGCAAGTTCTGCGTCAATTAAAGCTCGACGTACCGCGCCGCCGCCATCTACGACAAGCACTCTGCCATTACCATTTTCTTCGAGAATTTCGGCAATTAATCCATTATTTTCAAAACATTTTACTGTCGTCACTTTGCCGTAGAAATTGCTGACACCACCGAAGCTAGAAAAAATAGGTTCAACTACATCCACTTGATCAGCATAGATATCACAAAGTTCTGAAGTATCAATATACATAATGTTCCCCTTGTCGTTAAAATTTTTTCTCTAGTATAAGCCGATTTAGCCGATAAGCAAGCCTAAACTAAACAAGATATTGATAAATAAAGAAATCATCGACATCTGAGCCAACATCGGACGCAATACCGTTGGTTCTGTGCTACGATAAACAAATAAGGCGTGTTTTAATAACAATGGAAATGCCAATAAAAATAAGAAATGCCAAGAACTAAATGCTGTTGATGTAGCAAATAGTACATAACATAAAGCAGCAACGCTTAATAAAATACAATGATAAATACGTCCTTTCTTCGGACCAATACGCACAACCAGGGTATTTTTTCCTACTTTCGCATCTTGCTCAATGTCTCGTAAGTTATTGATATTTAAAACCGCTGTTGCTAATAGACCAGAGCCAAGCGCAGGTAAAGTAATTAAGCTATCAATGCTGTGAGTTTGGAGATAGTAAGTTCCACCTACACCTAATAGTCCAAAAAAGAGCAGCACTGACAG
>JAWHBY010000012.1:0-38156 GCA_032568935.1 Parahaemophilus parainfluenzae | reverse complement strand
TCTTGTACGCTACGCACTTTCTCTTGTCGCTGCCAGCCACAATATTGTTTTCCGTTATATTCAATGCCTAAGGCTATCTTCATTGGAAAATACTCCTAAAACGATTTCAAATTTGACCGCACTTTGCCCGAAAAGAAAAAACACCAATAACTCATCATTATTGGTGTTCTTATCACAAGCTAAAAATTAAGCACGTTTGAAGTCAATGTGAACCAATTTTGGTTTGAATGGGTGACGTTGCATTGCTTGAACTTTCACTGCAACTTCTTTACCTTCAACCACTAAAGTGATTACATCGCTATAGAAAGAATCGTGAGCTTGTGCGTTGTTTAATTCATCATGATTTAAGATGATTGAAACAGGTGCTTCGCTGCCACCATAAATGATTGCAGGGATTTGACCGTTGTGACGCAGGCGGCGGCTCGCACCCTTACCTTGCGCTTGACGAACTTCAGCGTTAAATTTAAATGCCATTTTAATGTTCTCTTGATTAAAAGTTTAAAATAAAAAATTGCAGGCGACCCAGCAATTTTCCTAAATTTGCTCAAAGACAAACTTTGAGAGCGACGGATTATAAAATATTCAGCCCCACAATGCAAATTTACACAGCAAATTTTTTCTAGGCTTTTCAAGGCAAAGCGATTAAAATAAGCCCCAATTTTTAATTAATTTTAACTAACTGATTGTAAGTGGGTTTCAAATGGAATTTCTTATCAGCTTTTTTACCGATTACGGTTATTGGGCGGTGCTATTTGTTCTGATTATTTGTGGCTTTGGTGTACCTATTCCAGAAGATATCACGCTTGTCTCCGGCGGTGTAATTGCAGGGCTCTATCCTGAAAGCGTTAATTCCCACTTAATGTTAGTCGTCAGTATGATTGGCGTACTTGCCGGTGATTCAACCATGTACTGGCTTGGCCGCATTTACGGCACGCGCATTTTACGTTTCCGACCAATCCGTAAAATCGTCACATTAGAACGCCTCAAAATGGTGCGTGAAAAATTTGCCCAATACGGCAACCGTGTTTTATTTGTGGCTCGTTTCCTTCCAGGATTACGCGCACCAATTTATATGGTTTCAGGCATCACCCGCCGTGTCAGCTACACTCGCTTTGTATTCATTGATTTCTGTGCCGCGATTATTTCTGTGCCAATTTGGGTTTACCTTGGCGAATTTGGTGCAAGAAATTTAGACTGGCTCCATGAGCAAATCCAAAAAGGTCAGCTTGTGATTTATATCCTTGTTGGTGCATTAGCGGTTTTCTTATTCTGGAAATGGAAAAAAGCAAAGAAACAAGCTAAATAATTTCCTATAAAGTGCGGTTAAAATTTTATAAATTTTCGTCAATAAAAAAACGCTTAATAATTTATTAAGCGTTTTTTGTTTTTTTTAACCTACTCTCACATCTTTATTTTCTCAATAAGCAGAAAAAAGATATCCCTTGAAACTTACATTTCAAGGGACAGAGCTTTGCGAGAAATCTTTTCTCTTATTGTAACAACGTTTTTCATTTCGCAGTGCCATTACAACGAAGTGAATTCTATCTATTTATTTTTTTATCGTCAATATATTTTTTATACAAAAATCTGTTAAAATTTAAACAAAAAAAACTAATGAAAAGGAACCAACCTTATGGAAAATAAAAACTTACATTATATCCTTGGTCTCGACCTTGGTATCGCCTCTATTGGCTGGGCTGTGGTTGAAATTGACGAAAAAGATAATCCTCTGCGTTTAATTGATGTTGGTGTACGTACTTTCGAACGAGCAGAAGTGCCCAAAACGGGTGAAAGTCTTGCGCTTTCTCGTCGCTTAGCCCGCTCTGCTCGTCGATTAACTCAGCGTCGCGTTGCTCGCCTGAAAAAAGCAAAACGACTTCTGAAATCAGAAAATATTCTCTTATCCACTGATGAACGTCTTCCTCATCAAGTTTGGCAACTACGTGTCGAAGGTCTAGATCGTAAATTAGAACGCCAAGAATGGGCTGCGGTGTTATTACATTTAATTAAGCATCGTGGTTATTTATCTCAGCGTAAAAATGAAAGTAAAAGCGAAAATAAAGAGCTAGGCGCGCTATTAAGCGGTGTAGCCAGTAACCATGAATTACTGCAACAAGCTACATATCGCACGCCTGCAGAACTTGCCGTAAAAAAATTTGAGGTCGAAGAAGGTCATATCCGTAACCAACAAGGCGCCTATACTCACACGTTTAGCCGACTAGACTTACTCGCCGAAATGGAACTCCTCTTCTCTCGTCAACAACACTTTGGAAATCCATTCGCTTCAGAAAAATTATTAGAAAATTTGACCGCACTTTTAATGTGGCAAAAACCTGCCTTATCTGGTGAAGCTATTTTAAAAATGCTCGGTAAATGTACTTTTGAAGATGAATATAAGGCAGCTAAGAACACTTATTCCGCAGAACGTTTTGTTTGGATAACGAAATTAAATAATTTACGTATTCAAGAAAATGGCTTAGAGCGTGCTTTAAATGATAATGAACATTTAATGTTAATCAACCAACCTTATGAGAAAGCTAAATTAAATTATGCACAAGTACGTTCAAGATTAAATTTATCTGATGAGGCAATCTTTAAAGGCGTCCGTTATTCCGGTGAAGATAAAAAAGCCATTGAAACCAAAACAACTCTGATGGAAATGAAAGCCTATCACCAAATTCGCAAGGTATTAGAAGGTAATAACCTAAAAGCTGAATGGGCTGAATTAAAGGCAAATCCAACATTATTAGATGAAATTGGCACGGCATTTTCATTATATAAAACTGATGAAGATATCAGTGGTTACTTAGCAGGAAAACTCTCTGAACCTGTATTAGATGTATTATTGGAAAATCTTAGTTTTGATAAATTTATCCAATTATCTCTTAAAGCTTTATATAAACTTCTGCCATTAATGCAACAAGGACTACGCTATGATGAGGCTTGTAGTGAAATTTATGGCGATCATTATGGTAAAAAAACAGAAGAAAACCATCACTTCTTACCACAGATTCCAGCTGATGAAATCCGTAATCCTGTAGTTTTAAGAACACTCACGCAGGCTCGTAAAGTAATTAATGGCGTAGTGAGATTATATGGTTCACCTGCTCGTATTCATATTGAAACAGGACGAGAAATTGGCAAATCTTACAAAGATCGCCGTGAACTAGAAAAACGTCAGGAAGAAAATCGTAAACAGCGTGAAAACGCAATCAAGGAATTTAAAGAGTACTTCCCTCATTTTGCTGGTGAACCTAAAGCCAAAGACATTTTAAAAATGCGACTTTATAAACAGCAAAATGCAAAATGTTTATATTCCGGTAAACCTATCGAATTGCACCGTTTATTAGAAAGAGGCTATGTAGAAGTCGATCATGCCTTGCCGTTTTCCCGTACTTGGGATGATAGTTTCAATAATAAAGTATTAGTACTTGCTAATGAAAATCAAAACAAAGGCAATTTAACCCCTTTTGAATGGCTTGATGGTAAACATAATAGTGAACGTTGGAGAGCTTTCAAAGCATTAGTTGAAACGACCGCATTTCCTTATGCGAAAAAACAACGCATCCTAAGCCAAAAACTTGATGAAAAGGGCTTTATTGAGCGTAACTTAAATGATACGCGCTACGTTGCTCGCTTCTTATGTAACTTTATTGCAGATAATATGCGCTTAACAGGTGAAGGAAAACGCAAGGTATTTGCTTCCAATGGGCAAATTACCGCCTTACTTCGTGGCCGTTGGGGATTAGCAAAATCACGGGAAGACAATGACCGCCATCACGCTTTAGATGCCGTTGTGGTTGCTTGCTCAACCGTAGCCATGCAGCAAAAAATCACACGTTTTGTTCGTTTTGAAGCAGGCGATGTATTCACTGGTGAACGAATAGATCGTGAAACGGGTGAAATTATTCCATTACACTTCCCTACACCATGGCAATTTTTCAAGCAAGAAGTTGAAATTCGTATTTTTAGTGATAATCCTAAACTGGAGCTAGAAAATAGATTGCCAGATCGTCCGCAAGCCAATCATGAATTTGTCCAACCTCTATTTGTATCTAGAATGCCTACACGCAAAATGACAGGTCAAGGACACATGGAAACCGTGAAGTCCGCGAAACGTCTCAATAAAGGGATAAGCGTGATTAAAATGCCACTCACTAAATTAAAATTAAAAGATTTAGAATTGATGGTAAATCGTGAACGTGAAAAATATCTTTATGATACTTTAAAAGCTCGTCTAGAGGCTTTTAATGATGATCCTGCTAAAGCGTTTGCTGAACCTTTTATAAAAAAAGGTGGGGCTATTGTTAAATCAGTACGAGTAGAACAAATACAAAAATCTGGCGTATTAGTCCGTGAGGGGAATGGTGTCGCGGATAATGCCTCAATGGTGAGAGTGGATGTATTCACTAAAGGTGGAAAATATTTCCTTGTACCTATTTATACTTGGCAGGTAGCTAAAGGTATTTTGCCTAATAAAGCAATAGTTGCTCTCAAAGATGAAAATGAGTGGATAGAAATAGACAATAACCACATATTCCTATTTTCTCTATATCAAAATGACTTAATAAAAGTTAAAACAAAAAAAGATGAACTCTTTGGATATTTTAACTCGTTAAATAGAGCTACCGCTGCTATTGATATAAAAGTTCATGATCTTGACAAATCAAAAGGGAAAAACGGTATTTATCAAAGTGTCGGAGTAAAACTTGCTCTTTCCTTTGAAAAATATCAAGTAGATGAACTTGGTAAAAATATTCGTTTATGTAAACCTAGTAAACGCCAAGCTGTTCGTTAATCTCAATTTAATCCTCATACGTATTACGTATGGGGATTTTTTGTAAGGATACATTATGACATGGAGAAGTCTTCTTATTAGTAAAGGGGGAAAACTCTCTTTACATCAGCAACAAATGCTGATTCAACAAGAAGGGAATGAATTTACTGTCCCTTTAGAAGATATTGCTATTGTTGTTGTGGAAAGCCGAGAAACAGTGATTACCCTTCCGTTGCTCTCGGCATTCGGTTTATACGGGATTACTTTATTGAGTTGTGATGAACAATTTTTACCTTGTGGTCAATGGCTCCCTTTTAATCAATATTATCGACAATTAAAAACCCTTAAATTACAACTTGAAACCACTTTGCCACTGAAAAAACAACTTTGGCAACGTATTGTGCAACAAAAAATTCGTAATCAAGCAAAAGTCTTATCACTCTGTCAGCATCAAGAAAAATCAGAACGGTTACTCCAACTCGCTAATTTAGTGAAATCAGGCGATAAAGATAATATTGAGGCACAAAGTGCGGTCATTTATTTCTCTGGATTATTCGGAGCTCATTTCAGACGAAAAGAAGAAGACAATGCGATTAATATACATCTGAACTATGCTTATACCATTATGCGTTCAGCTGTGGCAAGAAACCTTGTACTTTATGGTTGGCTACCACAATTAGGCTTATTTCATCATAGCGAACTGAATGCCTTTAATTTAGCGGATGATTTTATTGAACCATTTCGCCCTCTTGTTGATTTGCTTGTATGGAACTTGCTCGAAAAAGGATTACTCACCACAAACCTTAGTCCTATATCCAAACAGCAATTAATCAAAATCCTGCATCATCAACTGCGCTTTAACCAGGAAAAAGTGAGTGTTTTGACTGCTATTGATAAAACCATTGCCTCTTTACAAATTGCACTTATTCAAAAAAATGCAACATTATTGCAGTTACCAGAGATCGATGCACTACAGGAATACCAATATGAGTGAGGAAGTCTTTATGCGTATGATCGTTTTATTTGATTTACCGGTTACCACTAAAGCGAAAATGCGGGCAGCAAACCAATTTCGTCAATTTTTACTTAAAGATGGTTATCAAATGTTGCAACTTTCTATTTACACTCGAATTATTAAAGGGCGAGATGCGTTAGAAAAACATCATAAAAGACTCGTCGCACACTTACCTGAAGAGGGCTCAATTCGATGTTTATCTATTACAGAAAAACAATTTGCGAGCATGGAAATTTTAGTGGGAGAGAAAAAAACGCAAGAAAAAAAGGTCAATTCAAATCAATTATTGCTTTTTTAGCCGTTTTTTAGACAAAACAAAAGCCCCTAAACCTTGCGGTATGGGGCTTTTGGCTGTCCCTATTATAGCACTGCGAAATGAAAAAGGGAGCTACAACTCTAACTGCAGATGGTAAAACTTCTTTTAGATTATAGCACTGCGAAATGAAAAAGGGAGCTACAACATAGCGGCGACAAATATTCTCCATAGTACGATTATAGCACTGCGAAATGAAAAAGGGAGCTACAACAGTGCGTTTAAGTGCGCCAATTTCTTTATAATTATAGCACTGCGAAATGAAAAAGGGAGCTACAACTAAAATCTTGTTTAGTGTTTCAAGTGATAAATTATAGCACTGCGAAATGAAAAAGGGAGCTACAACTCAAAAAATGATGCTAACTGAGCTTGGATGATTATAGCACTGCGAAATGAAAAAGGGAGCTACAACCATTCGCTCAAAGATTGCTTTACCAGACATATTATAGCACTGCGAAATGAAAAAGGGAGCTACAACAATAAGCCTTTAGCGTGGTATTTTTGATAAATTATAGCACTGCGAAATGAAAAAGGGAGCTACAACGAATATTGCTGCGACCCCTTTTTCTCCCAAATTATAGCACTGCGAAATGAAAAAGGGAGCTACAACTATGCCGTATTTGGTATTGATGGTACGGAAATTATAGCACTGCGAAATGAAAAAGGGAGCTACAACACCGGGCGCTCTTGGTCGATATATTCTTGGATTATAGCACTGCGAAATGAAAAAGGGAGCTACAACACATCAGCGATGAATACCTTGTGGAATTCGATTATAGCACTGCGAAATGAAAAAGGGAGCTACAACGGAATTGGACAGCTTATCGTGTGAAAGGAAATTATAGCACTGCGAAATGAAAAAGGGAGCTACAACCGTTTTGTGCATTTTGAAAATGAACAATCAATTATAGCACTGCGAAATGAAAAAGGGAGCTACAACACAAAATATAACGATAACGACGCGCAGTTGATTATAGCACTGCGAAATGAAAAAGGGAGCTACAACCAAAAATACAATCGAACCGCTTTTTCTGAAATTATAGCACTGCGAAATGAAAAAGGGAGCTACAACGTTTTTAACATGTGGCAAAAACAAAAACTAATTATAGCACTGCGAAATGAAAAAGGGAGCTACAACTTAATTGATGTAATTCTACGCTTCCAATCAATTATAGCACTGCGAAATGAAAAAGGGAGCTACAACCGCAGATAACAGCGACTACAATCTAGCGCGATTATAGCACTGCGAAATGAAAAAGGGAGCTACAACACAATATGCGCATTTATCAGCCTTAGATAGATTATAGCACTGCGAAATGAAAAAGGGAGTTATTACAATACAGTATAAATTTATTATTTAATAATAATGTATTTAACTTTATTCTCTTCTCGCATTTGTTTCCGATGAGCTTTCTCCCATTTTTTATATAAAAAATGGATTAATATCCTAAATAAGATAAGAAAGACGAGGCAAGTAAAGGCAATACCTAAAAGTACGTTCCATATTACACCATTAATAACGCCAATCAGCACTAAAACTATCAAAAGCGGAAATAGAAAAAACACATTAAACATGGCAATAAACTCTCTGTCTAAAAAGCGAATAAGAGCAATTTCATCTTTAAACATATTTCCTCCTTATAGTAATCTTAATTAACTATATCCCTCTTGCTTTTAAATAATTCTCCACTGTATCCACAATCGCTTGTGTCTGTGGATCAATTTCGATATTCACTAAATCACCGATTTGTCGTTTGCCAATCAGAGTTCTATGTAAGGTTTCAGGGATTAAATTCACGCAGAATTCATCGTCTTTCACTTCACCAATAGTAAGACTGATGCCGTCAATCGCAATAAAACCTTTGGTGAGAATATATTTCATCACGTCTTTAGTAGGTAATTTAAACCAAACCTGACGATTGTTTTCGCTTTCAATAATTTGTGAAACGCTTGCGGTACAATAAACATGGCCAGATAAAATATGCCCACCAATTTCTGCGCCCATTTGCATTGCGCGTTCGATATTGACAAAATCCCCTGCGTTTAAGTTGCCAAGATTGGTGATACGCAAGGTTTCTTGCATTAAGTCAAAGCTCACAAGATCGTCATGAATTTCAGTCACCGTCAAGCACACGCCGTTATTCGCCACTGATGCACCGACATCTAAGCCTTTTCTCATTTCAGCTGGTAATTTTACGATCTGTGTTCTAAAATTATCGCTATCTTTAATTGCATGAATTTGGGCGATGCCCTGTACAATACCTGTAAACATTATTATTCCTTCATTAAAAATTTTTCCAATATTATAGCAAAATTTATGAATTCTCGTCTTTTTTCTCAATACCGTATTGATATTCAAAAACTTATCCGAATTGCAACACCTATCGGGCTTGCCCAGTTAGCACAAACAGGCATGGGCACCGTGGATGTGATTATGGCGGGGCGTGTGAGCTCGGCTGATGTAGGCGGTGTCGGTATTGGAGCCTCCATTTGGCTGCCTTTGGTACTTTTCGGACAAGGTTTATTACTCGCCTTGCCACCAACGATTTCCTATTTAAACGGTTCAGGACAACGCTATCGCATTGCTCACCAAGTGAGACAAGGCCTTTGGATTTCATTTTTAGTGATGATACCCCTTGCACTCATCATCTATCATAATGATTTCATATTGCAGTTTATGAATATGGATGCCCACATGGCAGATGTGACGATGAATTATTTGCGTGCGATGGTGTGGGGCTTACCTGCCTATTTATTGCTGATTAATTTCCGCTGTTTGAATGATGGCATTGCTAAGACCAAACCTGCCATGGTGATTACCTTCATGGGGTTAATGCTGAATATTCCGCTGAATTATATGTTTATTTACGGCAAATTTGGTGCACCTGCATTGGGTGGTGTCGGTTGTGGTGTAGCAACGGCTATTGTTAACTGGGCGATGGCAATCTTGATGATTACCTATTCTGCCAAAAACTATAATGAACGTAGTTTAAAAGTCTTTGAAAAGATTATTGAAAAGCCTGACATCAAAACACTGAAAAAATTAACCGCACTTGGATTGCCGATCGCAATTGCACTATGTAGTGAAGTGTCACTGTTTGCCTTGAGTAGTTTATTACTTTCCCCATTAGGCGCAGATGTGGTCGCCAGCCACCAAATTGCCTTAAACACCAGTGCTGTAGCCTTTATGTTTCCAATGTCTATTGCGATGGCAGCCACCATTTTAGTGGCGCAAGAACTGGGTAATCATGTACCACAAAAAGCCAAAATCATGGCTCACGCGGCTATTATTCTTGGCTTGATTGCGGCAAGTGTATTGGCGTTGGTGATTTGGGTATTTAGTGCAGAAATCGCTGCATTAATTGTCGGCGATAATGCCACCGTTATTGCTCTATCTGGCAGCTTATTAGCGATGGCAGCGATTTATCAATTTTCAGATTCAGTACAAGTCGTTGTGAGCGGTATTTTACGTGGCTATAAAGACACTAAAATTATCCTTTATATCACGTTACTTGCCTATTGGGGCGTGGGTATCCCTGTTGGTTATATTCTTTCCCGCACGGATTGGATTGTTCCAAGCATCGGTGCAAAAGGTTTCTGGGTTGCCTTTATCATTGCCTTAACCATTGCCGCGGCTTTACTCTTTATGCGGATGCGAAAAATCCAATCACAATCTGATGAAGCCATTATTCAACAGTTAGAAAGATTGAAATAGTTAAAGTAAAAAGTGCGGTCATAATTGACCGCACTTTTGTCTTTTACATCACCACCACATCAAACTGTTCTTGGTTGTAGTACTGTTCTGTTTTAACTTGAACCTGTTTGCTGATGAACATTTCGATCTCTGGCAATAAACCGTGCGATTCTTCTTTGATTAAGTAATCTGCCACGGCTGGAGAAGCATAAACCACAAATTGTTCACTTGAGAATAAGTGGTTAACGCGAATGATTTCACGCATAATTTCATAACATACCGTTTCGACGGTTTTCACGCGTCCACGACCTTGGCAAGTTGGGCATTCATCACATAAAACGTGTTCTAAACTTTCACGTGTACGTTTACGGGTCATTTCCACTAAACCAAGTTGAGTAAAACCATTCACATTGGTTTTCACCCGATCTTTTGATAGGGCATCTTCCAAGGATTCAATCACGCGGTTGCGGTGCTCATCGGTTTGCATATCAATAAAATCAATTATTATAATACCGCCTAAATTACGCAGTTGTAGCTGCTGTGCAATGGCTTTAGTGGCTTCTATATTGGTGTTAAAAATCGTTTCATCTAAATTTCGATGACCGACGAAAGCGCCCGTATTGATATCAATGGTCGTCATAGCTTCGGTTTGTTCAATAATGAGATAGCCGCCCGATTTTAAATTCACGCGTTTTTCAAGCGCATTTTGAATACCGCGTTCTACGCCATAAATATCAAAAATCGGCTGACTGCCCGTATAAAGCATCAATTTTTCACTTAATTCCGGCATAAATTCATTGGTAAATTCTTTCACTTCGTTAAAACAAAGTTTGGAATCGATATGAATTTTCTCTAAATTAGCACCGATAAAATCACGCAAAATACGCTGTGGCAATGCCGGTTCACCATAAATTTTAGAACGTGTTGGATATTTTCCTTTACGCTCAAGCACCTTACGCCATAAACGTTTTAAAAATTCCGCATCTTGGCGCAACTCTTCTTCTGTTGCGCCTTCGGTAGCTGTACGGACAATAAAGCCGCCTAACTCATCACAAAAAGGCTCAACCAATGCTTTTAATCTGGCGCGCTCTTCTTCGCTTTCAATACGTTGTGACACACCAACATGGCTATTTTCCGGCATAAAGACGAGATAACGAGAAGGTAATGTAATATCCGTGGTTAATCTTGCGCCTTTTGTGCCCAAGGGATCTTTCACCACTTGTACCACGATATCCTGCCCCTCGCGTACGAGTTCAGAAATGCTTTTTGCACGGAATTGTTTTTGTTCGTTCAAATCCACGCATTCGGTATGTGAAACAATATCGGAAGCATGCAAAAATGCTGCTTTTTCTAAACCGATATCTACAAAAGCGGACTGCATCCCTGGTAAAACACGGGTTACTCGTCCTTTATAAATATTCCCCACGATGCCACGTTTGGCTTGACGTTCAATATGAACTTCTTTTAAAACACCCGTTTCCACCAACGCAACGCGGGTTTCATTGGGCGTAACATTCATTAATAATTCAACAGAATCCATTTTTTCGACCTTAGTTTTAATCATATTAGTCTATCGAAAAGGAAAATAGAATAATAGTCCTAAATGAGGTAAAATATGACCTTTCTCAAATTTTCACGACTTATTTTGGGGTATTTAATGTTTGGTTTAGACCCAACACTTATTACTTTTAGTATTTATATTTTCGGCATGATTTTAATCGGAGTCCTTGCCTATTATTATACAAACAACTTATCCGATTATATTTTAGGCGGCCGTAAACTCGGAAGTTTTGTGACAGCTATGTCTGCTGGCGCATCTGATATGTCAGGCTGGTTATTAATGGGTCTGCCGGGTGCGGTGTATGTATCTGGTCTGGTAGAAGGTTGGATCGCTATTGGTTTAATCCTCGGGGCTTATTTTAACTGGTTGCTTGTAGCTGGTCGTTTACGGATCTATACCGAATTTAACAACAATGCACTCACATTACCGGAATATTTCCACCATCGCTTTGGCACATCACATAATCTCTTAAAAATTGTGTCTGCAACAATCATCCTAGTATTCTTCACCATTTATTGTGGTTCTGGTGTGGTTGCAGGGGCGAAATTATTCCAAAACCTATTCTCAGTCGACTACTCCACCGCCATTTGGTACGGTGCATTAGCAACGATTATTTATACTTTTATCGGTGGTTTTTTAGCCGTAAGTTGGACAGATACCATTCAAGCTACATTGATGATTTTTGCACTGATTTTAACGCCGCTCTTCATCTGTTTAAGTTTGGGTGATACATCACAATTTACAGAAGTGCTACATCAAGCTGAAATCTCAGCGAATAAAGACTTTACCGATTTATTTAGTTCTACCACGCCATTAGGTTTATTAAGTTTGGCGGCTTGGGGATTAGGTTATTTTGGTCAACCGCATATTCTTGCGCGTTTTATGGCCGCTTACTCGGTAAAATCTCTCATTAAAGCACGCCGCATCAGTATGACATGGATGGTGATTTGCCTCGCCGGTGCGATTGGTATCGGTTTCTTCGGGATTCCTTATTTCTTTGCTAACCCCAATGTGGCTGGCGTGGTAAATAATGAACCAGAACAAGTATTTATTGAACTGGCTAAATTACTCTTTAATCCATGGATTGCCGGTATTCTACTGTCTGCAATTTTAGCGGCTGTGATGAGTACACTTTCTGCACAATTATTAATTTCTTCAAGCTCTATCACTGAAGATTTTTATAAAGGGTTTATTCGTCCAAAAGCGTCAGAAAAAGAATTAGTATGGTTAGGCCGTGCGATGGTTTTAGTTATTGCCGCTATCGCCATTTGGATTGCGCAAGATGAAAACAGCAAAGTATTAAAACTCGTTGAATTTGCCTGGGCTGGCTTTGGTTCTGCATTTGGTCCTGTTGTGCTTTTCTCCTTATTCTGGAAACGTATGACTTCATCAGCGGCGATGGCGGGCATGGTTGTTGGCGCAGTGGTTGTCTTTGCTTGGAAATCCGTGATTCCTCAAACCAGTGAATGGTTTAATGTGTATGAGATGATCCCAGGATTCATCCTGGCTAGCCTGGCGATTATTGTGGTTTCTCTCCTTTCTGCAGAACCAGAAAATGAAGTCAAAGAAACCTTTGAGAAAGCCGAAAAAGCTTATAAGGAAGCAAAATAATGATTGATTTTCGTCCTTTTTATCAGCAAATTGCCACCACCAATTTATCTGCTTGGCTAGAAACATTACCTTTGCAGCTAAAAGAATGGGAAAAACAAACCCATGGTGATTATGCTAAATGGTCAAAAATCGTGGACTTTCTTCCTGATTTGCAGGCAGATACCATCGATTTAAAAAATGCCGTGAAATCTGACCGCACTTCCCCACTTTCAGAGGGCGAAAAACAACGCATTGTCCATCATTTGAAACAATTGATGCCATGGCGAAAAGGACCTTATCATTTATTTGATATTCACGTGGATTGCGAATGGCGTTCTGATTTCAAATGGGATCGTGTTTTACCTCATCTTGCGCCATTAAAAGATCGTACCATTTTAGATGTGGGTTGCGGTAGCGGCTACCATATGTGGCGAATGGTTGGCGAAGGTGCAAAAATGGTGGTAGGTATTGATCCAACCGAACTTTTCCTTTGCCAATTTGAAGCCGTTCGAAAATTATTAAATAACGATCGTCGAGCTAACTTAATCCCATTAGGTATTGAAGAAATGCAACCACTTGCGGCATTTGATACGGTATTCTCAATGGGTGTGCTTTATCATCGTAAATCACCGCTTGATCACCTCACACAGCTAAAAAATCAATTAGTAAAAGGTGGCGAATTGGTGTTAGAAACCTTAGTGGTTGATGGTGATGCCAATACAGTCTTAGTGCCATCAGATCGCTATGCAAAAATGAAGAACGTGTATTTTATTCCTTCCGTTGCAGCGCTCATCAATTGGTTGGAAAAAGTCGGCTTTACTAATGTGCGTTGTGTGGATGTCGCCACCACGACATTAGAAGAACAGCGTAAAACGGATTGGTTAGAAAATGAAAGTTTGATTGATTTCTTAGATCCAAATGATCACAGTAAAACCATCGAAGGCTATCAAGCTCCAACTCGCGCAGTTATTTTAGCCAATAAATAATTGCTTAAATAAAAGAGCGGTCAAAAAATCCGGTATTATGTAGCAGTTGCACAAAGATTTAACCGATTGAAAACCTTAAAATCCCTATTGAAATTTTAACTCAATAGGGATTTTTATTATGGCACAAAAGCTGCTGAAACACGAATTAGTTGAACACCTACTAAAGCTAAAAGAAAAACAAGATGAGCTGACAGTACAAATGCAGTGTTTAGCTAAAGAAATTAACGTATTAACTCAACCTTATATGCCGAAAGAACCGACACCTAGATCATTGATTACGATGAGATTAGTTGCACAAGTCTTACGCGAAAATCCAGATTGGATGTTTTGTAGTGAGATTGCTGAAAAAGTCTTAGTCTTGGTAGGAATGCCGCAATTTGTTGATGTTGGTGATAAGCATTATAAGACAGTCAATCGCATACTGGTAAAATTGCGTAAAAGAGGCATTGTAGAAAGTGGCTTTAGGTTTTGGCGGCTAAAACCATTGAAATAGGGGTAAAAACAGCGGTAGAGATACCGCTATTTTTGTTTCCACTGCCAATGCACTTCATTTCGGCTGATTTGTATTCGGCTAATCCAGTCTCTTTGGTAGAACTCGTTGAGTTGTTTGCGGACGGAATCAAGATGCCTTTCAGACGGTGTGTCGGGATTTTGCTCAATATCGAAAATGCGTTGCGTGAGTTCAGCAATGGTGAAAGCTTTATTTGGCTCTTCTCGCATCATTTGTACGATGTACTTACGGATTTTCCCTTTGAAGAGTTTATATTTGCGTCGGTACACAAAGTTTTGCGTGTTGTAGAGTGTCACATCACTTTCTTGTTGGGTCAGCTCAATGGCTCGTTTCAAGGTGGCAATGTTTGCATCAAGCAAGGCGAGATGATGTAAGACTTGCTTACGCTCGAATTCAAATTCTTTCAGTTTTTTATCAAGATTATATGCCATAATCTACTGCCAAATCACTTCTTGATGAATAATCTTCCGCTGCCAATAACCGCACCATTCGTTGGTGGTTTTCAGACATCGGCTTAGTACGTCAATAAATTGAGTTTTATTTGAGGTGCGGCGATTGTCCTCACGGTAGGCAATTTCATTCGCATAGTTAAGTAGATATTCATTGCTGATTCGGTGAACTTGTCCGTAATACATTCGTTTGAAGCGGCTGAATAGACTTTCTGCCTGATTGTTCGTTACGCCTAAATCGCTACGATACTCTTCTTTATGATTAACGGTGAGTAAATCATAATAAGGCAATAGCATATCATAAGCCGTGCTTTCATCGGTATTGATACGAGTGTTAGGCTTAATGAATTTGTCAGCAAAACTTTTTACCACCGATTGTGATTCAGTATGTGCCACAAAAACGTGGGAACGTTTTGCCCCACAATGCAACACATTACTCGCCTTTTCTTCGGATGAATAATGCTCACGCGCCACCATCATACAACGTTTATCTGGGTTCTGATTTTCTTTCAGACGATAGTCAATGCGGTCAGATTTCTTGTTTGATTTACGAGGCGCAGGGTGAACATAAGTACCGTCTATATCTACCACACCTGAAAGTGGCGTCATATCACGACTTTCAAGTAAAGCCTTGCGGAACTTGTGAGAAAGGACAAATGCCGTTCTGGGATTGATACCTGTATTTCTTGCAAGTTGAAGCGAAGAAATACCTTTCACGGCATTCACCCATTCGATAATCGCATAAAGGTAGGTTTGGAATAACAATTTTCGATTGGCAAAAATAGTGCCTGATGTGACACTGAATGTATGATGACAATGTTTGCACCGCCATTGTTTACGCGTACCAATCCAATAAGCCTTATGTTGTACACCACATTTAGGACAAACGACGGTTTCTTTACTTCCCCAACGTAATTCGCAAAGCAAATCAAACGCTTCTTCATCGGAAAGTTGGGCAACTTCACGAGAAGAAATCGTACGCGCTTTGCTGGAAAGTAAGAAATGTTGAGCCATATCTATTGAGATTACACCTTGATTAAACTAAAATATGAAACACTGTTCATATTGATTGTGCATAAAATATCACAATCATTCACTTTTTTCAATAGGAATGTGAAATAATGTGCATATCAGAACGTTTAAAGCAGGTGTTGGATGCTAAAAAGATGACCGTAACGGAGTTTTCCAAAGTAACTGGGATTTCGTATCGTTCAGCGATGAATTACTTGAATGAGGGGCGCGATCCGAATGTGGATGCCTTAGTGAAGATTCATAAAGAGCTTGAAATTAGTATAACTTGGCTGCTCACAGGAAATGGAGCAATGTTTCAAGCGGCAACTCAAGAAAGTACGATTTCAGCACAAGAAGAAAAATTGATTGCAGACTACCGCACGATGCCCGAAAACTTAAAAGACGCTTTCTCAATTTCTTTCAAAGAAATTTCTAATAAACAATAAATATTTAACTTGACATTAACTCAATAAGGAACAAAAAATGTCCCTACAAGCCTACAAGCCTACAAGCCTACAAGCCTACAAGCCTACAAGCCTACAAGCCTACAAGCCTACAAGCCTACAAGCCTACAAGCCTACAAGCCTACAAGTAAATTAGCTATTTCTTTTCAACCTTGCAAATTTATTTTGGGAGGTTGGTAATGAAATCTAAGTATTCTGAAACTGAAACTGAATGGTTGTTTAAAGATCTTTTAGAAGAAAATGGCTATTTTGATTCTGAAGACCTTATTATTGAATTTAAAGACAAAACTAAAAGTGAAAAAGTAAAAAAATTACTTTCTAATGCAAGCAAGAAGGGAAGTAAAAATGGAATCCCAGATTTCATTATTAGATCTAATAAACACCCAGATATTATTTTTTTAATTGAGTGCAAAGCCGATATTAGACAACACGAGAGTAAAAGTAGAGATAAATATGCAGATTATGCTGTCGATGGTGTTTTATTATACTCATCTTTTGTTTCTAAAGAATTTGACGTACTTTCTATCGCATTAAGTGGAACCCCAGATAATTATTTGGTTAATGCTTTTTGGCAATTAAAAGGGACTGATGAAATAAAAGCTGTTGAAGCAACTAAGTTATTGACCTACAAGAATTATCTAAGGCTAATTCTTGAATCCGATGAAGCTTTTCATAGAGACTATAACGTCTTACTAAGTTACGCAAAAACATTAAATGCTGATTTACACAAGAAAAAAATCAAAGAATCCAATAGAGCTTTATTGATTAGCGGTATTCTCGTTGCTTTACAAAATAAAGCATTTAGAATTTCTTACCAAGAAAATAATACTTCAGAATCCTTAATTACATCATTAATTAATGCGATTTCATCAGAATTGAGATCTAATGAAGCAAAGGATAAAAATGCTGACACAGTTTTAGGAGCATTTAATTTTATAAAATCAAATAAAACTTTTGAGGATAAAAAGACTGGATTATCTAATTTACTAGATGTAATTAAATCAATAAAAGATAATGTTTATACATTTCTAGATAAATATAAATATATTGATACCCTAAGTCAGTTTTATATTGAATTTTTAAGATATGCAAATACTGATAAAGGATTAGGAATAGTTTTAACTCCATTACATATAGCTCAGTTGTTTGCAAAAATGGCTGGAGTAAATAAAGATACAGTTGTCCTAGATAATGCAGCTGGAACAGGCGGTTTTTTGGTTGCGGCAATGGGAGAAATGATCCTTGATGCTGGAGATGATGAACAAAAAATTTTAGACATCAAAAAGAACCAAATTTATGGTATAGAGTATGAAGATAGTATTTTAGCTCTATTAGTGTCAAATATGATAATTCACTCAGATGGCAGAAGTCATATATTCTGGGGTAGTTCATTTGATATTATTCCAAATAACCTTTTAACATATAAAAAGAATGCTCCTGAAGAAACAGATAAATCTAATTGCAAAACTAAAAAAAATAATAAAACTTATGATGAAATAGAAATAAAAGAAAATAAAATTGACGTGGGATTATTGAACCCTCCATTTAAGATGGCTCAAGACGATATTGAAGAATTCGATTTTATATTTTCAAACCTAAGTGCAGTTAAGAAAAATGGCAAAGTTATTGCTCTTGTTCCTGTTAGTGTTGTAACAGATACAAAAGGTATTAATTATGAGAACAAGAAGAAGTTATTAAAAAACCATACTCTAGAAGCAGTAGTTTCCTTACCTGAAGATTTATTTTCTAATAGCAAAACATCAGTTGTTACTGTAGGAATTGTAATTACAGCTCATGTACCTCATCCTAAACTCAAAGAAACGTGGTTCGGATATTGGAGAGATGATAAATTTGTTAAGACAAAAAATTATGGAAGATCAGATATAAATAATGAATGGTACGGAGAAGGTAAACTTCAAGAAAAATGGCTGTCTTCATTTTTAAATAGAAGTGTAGAACCACAGTTTAGTATTACTAAAAAAGTTACTGCCGATGATGAATGGTTAGCTGAAGCATTTCTAGAAACAGATTATAGTTTACTAACTCAAAGTGAATTTGAAAAAGTTGTTAGACAATATCAAGCATTTAAATTAGAGAATAATTTATGAAATTAGTTAAAGCAAATAAACTATTTGATATTTTTTATGGTGTAAATTTAGATTTAAATAAACTGGAAGAAGTCGATCCTAAAGAAAGAAATGCTATAAGATATATCGGTAGAAGTGAGAAAAATAACGGAATTACTGCTTTTGTTCTTAAAGATAAAAAATACACTCCAAATCCATCAATGACAATATCGGTTGCTGCTGGCGGTTCAGTTATGTCTTGCTTTTTACAAGAGGATGAATATTACTCAGGACGAGATCTTTTCTACCTTAAGCCAAAAATAAAAATGAATAGAAATGTTCTCCTATATTATTGCTTGGCTTTAAATATGCATAAATTTAAATTTTCTTATGGAAGACAGGCTAATAAAAGTTTAGAGAATTTACTTATACCAGACATTTCTGAAATTCCAAAATTTGTTCATGAAAATGAATTTCTTAATAAGAAATTAGATGATACTGATAAATTTATTAAAATCATGCTTACTGAACATAAGATTGCTAATTGTTATAAAAGATTAGATCAAATTTTCGATTTAGTTAATGGTGTATCATCTAGTCAAGTAGTAGTTCAACCTAAAAGAAATTCAGATAATTTAGTTCCATATGTTAGACCATCTAAATGGCAATCTACAAGCTATGCAGGATTTGTCGATAAATATTTACTTAAAAAAGATAAATTTTTTCAAGCTGAAACATTGTATGTTTCAACGGATGGAGCTGGTAGTCATACTTATTCTTATGTATCTGTTGAAGAGTTTGTACCAAATAGTAATGTTATAGTTTTACTCCCTAAAAATAATATGAGTTTAGAAACCAAGCTACTTTATGCTGCATATATTACAGCTAATAGATTTAAATTTTCTTATGGCAGAAAGCCTAAAGGAGAGCGTTTAGCAGAATTGCTTTTACCTGTTTTATAAAAATAAAATAGCGAGTCAAATATTAAGACTCGCTATTTTTACATATTTAAAATTTATTTTAATGTAATTAAAGTTAGATTGGTGCGGAACTTATATATTTAATCTTATAGGATTGCATCAAATTTATTTTTAGCTTGCGGAGCTTTTTCTGTCGATAGCACTTTATTTAGTGATATTCTATGTAAGTTAGAATATGTTTTTAATATCTCTCCATCATTGATTAGACAAACAAAAATTTGCTTATTCGCCTGAGTGAATAGCAAATCAAGAATAGACTTATAATTTGTCGTATCTTGATCATTCTGCATTGGCGTATCAACTACTAATGGTGGAAGATTATCGCAAGAACCATATTCTGCAGCCATTTCATAAATAGCTAAGTAATAAGCTAAAATACTTCTATTCTTATCAGCTGCACCAGCCGCTACTAAACTAGTAGTAATTTTATTGTAATCAGCAGGACTTTTTATTTTATCGTATTTCAGACTAAAGCCTAATTTATCTGCATAGTGTTTTAAACGAGAAATAAATAATTGATTAGGAATTTGTTGCTCTTTAGTGTTTTTTCTCTTTGCTTTAGAAAGTTGTTTTTTAGCATTCTCCTGCTCAATTTGATGTGTTTCTAATTCCTGTTTAAGCTGAGTTTGGATCTGTGAAATACCTTGTAATGTAAAGGCTTGAATCAAACTCTCTCGTTCTAATTGTATGGTTTCTTCAAGTTGCTTTGGATGAAGTGCTTTGAGTTCTTTTATTTTTTGTGATAATTTGCTCGTTTGAGCAATTAAGTATTCTTTTTCCGTTTGATATTTGGTTTCATTGTGTGTAAGTGCTGCAGCATGAGCTGATAGATCTGCATTCTCTGAAAGACCATTTTTATGTATAGTTCCACATTTATCACAAATAATGTCATCTTCTTGCGAAAGAGCAAATTGATAATCAGCCTCCATCTCTACTTTTTCAGCTCGAATAATCTTTAATCGTTTTTCTGTTTCTATACGTTTTAATGTTAGGAGATCAAGTTCTATTTGTAGCTCAGACAGGTGTTTAGCATAGTCTTCAGCTTCAGTAATAAGATTATTTTGTTCAGAACAAGAGCATAATGTTGCTATAGTCTGCTCCAATACCATGTTTTTATTTGTTTTTTCTGTAATAATATCATCAATAGTTAACTTGTCTCTTTCTAAATCAATCAGATATTGAGGTGTTTTATAGGTAAATTGCTTTACTAATGGTGTTTTATAACTTGAAAATTCAGTCAAGTGGTTAAATGGCGGAGAAAAAAACTCACTCCACCCTTTTTCTTGAGAAATATAGGAAGTAGCAAAGAAATGTGCTGGTCGAGCTTGCTTAATTTCTTTCTGATGATTTGTCAGTTGAATGTTTACTCCCCATAATTTTGTTAATGCTTGTTGATATTCTCCTAGCTGTGCAAATTCTTGCAGCGTGTCGTTAGGTGATTGTAAATAAAACACATCATTAGGCGTTCGAAAAGCTGAATAGTTGTTGCCTCCAATCTTAAAGTCAACTCGGCAAAAACAATGTTGCCATTGTCCAAATACAATTTCACATCCTAAAGTCCAATAAATAAGATTTATTAATGTTGTTTTTCCAAGAGAATTCCTAGCTGACTCAATAACATTGATATTATCTGAAAATGTAAAAATATTACCTTCATTATTCTTTGATGAATAAACGCTTAAAGAGTTAATAAGTAATCTTTTCATTTTCTTTCTCTTTTCTCAGATTTCGAATAAGTCTTCTATAATTTGCTAGTCTTTACTCTTCTGTATTTAATATATTCATAAATAATTCCTGCAACTATCAAATGATGATATTCTCTTATGGATAATTTATTTTCTATAATTTTAGCATATTTCCTTATGCTTTCAAAATCAAAATTATTATTTGTTATTGAGCTAAAAATTTCCTCTTTTAGAATATTATTTTTTATTTCCGAAGATACTTTATTTGTGTGAATATTCTCTATGCTATATTTTTCTATAGCATCTTCATAATCCATTTCTTCTATTGCATCTAAATCATTGGGCTTTATCTTTCCAAATAGCTTTAATGCTTTGTCTTTTACATCATCATCTACAAAAATAAATCTGTTAATAACAGATGAAACATCATTAAATGATAGAGCTTTTTGTTTTAATGCATCTTCCCATTCTTCATATATTTCTCTCCGCTTACCTTTCTTTCTTAAATCGTTAATTAAAGTATCATATATTCTATTTGACATTCGGTAAATATTTGGATAGTGTCTATCTATTAACTTATCTAGTTCTCCAATGAGAATACTATCAATATTTTGTATTGATAATTTGGAAGGTGTAAAATACAAACGGCTAAGAAATTTAATATTTTTAATTTCGATTTGCAAACTTTCTTTTATTTTTATTTTTTGTTCTTTTCCTAATTTTCTAAAATGAGATTTTTGTGTAATGAAGTTAAATCCATTAGCAGAAACTAATTCTATACTTTTAATTCTAGGAAATAACTCTCTAAGATCTTTTGTGGGGCACAGTTTATTTAAAATCGATTGTGTGCCATTTTCACCTTTTGTCGTTATTTGATGAAGAGTAAGGTGTTTATCATTTGCTTTGATTTGAGCAAAATAAAATTTACTATGATGGATATCAAGATCTTCAACCAATAGCACGTCATTATGATACTCTATAAATACAGCGATATTTTTGTTTTCAAGTGATTTTTCTAACAACCAATAAAGTGCATAGTGATATTGGTAATCAAATTTCTCATAAGAACTTGAACCAGCAGTTTCTCGCTGAGGGACGTTTAATGGGTTTTTCATTATTTTTCTCTGCTTTTATAATCCATCATTAAGATTTCTTTATTAAAACTCTATTACTATCAAAACACTTCCACATAAATGTATCGGGGCTGCTAACAGAAATTTAAATGTCTTAAGAATATTTGTCATTGTTATTGTAAGAGCCTGAAAAGAAAATAATTACAAATTACTATGAAATAAACTAAACTCTTTACACTATTTTCTTGGCTATTATTAGCTTATTTAAGAAATAGTGATATGCTGAATCAAGCATAAATGATATAGGAGTAAGTTATTTTCTCATTCACTCATTTTGTTGTTTAGTAACTGTATGATAAGTAATGTGTTTGGTTGTGATTTCATCATTATCCATAGGGCATCTCTAATTATTAGCCTAATTATCAGATTTAAGAGTAAGAATCTTGCTTCAGATAAGATATTTCAAATATATTTGAGTTGAAAAATAGATCAAGTCAAACTAAAAGTCAATCTTGCAAGAGATCACTTTTCTATTTGACGAAAAACCTTCAAAGGATTATATTTGGGAGCAATTAGCAAGGGAGAAATTCCCTGTGAATTATACAACTATCCAAAGAATACAACTCTATTCAATCACCAATTAGCACACATTAACAGGTGCGTAGCGAATGTTTAGGTGGCGGTGAAATTTTATCTTATGAATTTTTCTGTTTTGACACTCGCGATTTACCTCAATTATTAAATGAGTTTTCCACAAGTTCCTTGTGGGTTCTTGGTATTCGAGGCACAAACGCTTTGAGCCGACTTGAGATTTTCAAGTGGGCGATTTTTCTTGTCTAGCGTTTAGCAAACTCGAATGCCTTGTACACCACAAGGAAATTCGCATGGCTCAACATTATTTACTTTCAAGCAAATCTAAAACGATTGATATTAAAACAATTTTTCGCTTAACCGAAGAGGAAGCCTTCCATCTTTTAAAAGCTCACCGTTAGGGAAATCCTGACAATATTCGTGATGTTTGCTGTCCGCATTGCGGCATCCGCCACGAAGCCTATTTTCTCACTTCTCGTAAACGTTGGTGCTGCAAACACTGCAAACGCCATTTCTACATCACCACGAACACCGCTTTCGCTTTTCATAAATTAGCCTTAGTCGATATTCTTATCGTGATTTCAATGATGGTAAACAGCTCGAAAGGCATTAGTGCCATTGATGTCAGCCGTCATCTGAATCTCAACTATAAAACCGCCTTTGTACTTTGCAGCAAAGTCCGTGAAGTTCTGTTCAAAACGCGTGACCTTAATCCGCTATCAGGTGAAATCCATCAAGACGGGATGTGGATTAACTTCACGCTCCGCCCAACCAATTTTCGCAAGAACAATTACAAACAACGTCAAAAAGCCGATAGCAAAGGACGAAAGTTCCCTAAATTCAGACCGACTAAACGCTGTGTCATTAGCCTGAATCAACGTGCTTCAAATGATAGTGAAATCTGGGGAGCAAACCGCACCATTGTCGCAATGGACTACACCGAAAATGCCGATACTGTTTTAGCGTTGAATCAACGTTTCGCAAAAGCAGGTAGCGATATTATGTGCGATGAAAATCCTGTCTATAACAACCTAGATTTTCACTATCATCGTTGGTCGGTAAATCACCAAGAAGCCTATAGTGCAAAAGGAGTAAATAATAACCTCGCGGAATCTTTCAACGCCAGAATGAGAGATTTAATGCGTGGCACATACCACAAAACCAATAACAAATATGCCTTGCACTACGCGAATTACGCCGCCTATCTATCAGATAACCGCCGAAAATCGACTGGGGAACTTTTTGAGGATATCCTCAAGCGTTGCCTCTGGGTACTGCCTCTTAAAGAGTGGGTGGGCTACTGGCAAGGTAATCATCGTGAAAGTGAATTACTCGGCATGAATGCCTTTGCACCTAACGAAATTTCGCAAAATTACTTCAAACGTCTTGAAGAACAAATTAAGTACGATGAAATGCTGATGGCGACATAGAACCTGATAGACTTAGATAGAATTGCATAGAAATTGCTTACCTGAACGCAGGTCGAGCGGAATCGTTACGCCTTGAGTTTGAAAAACTGGAAAATTAGTGTGAAAAATAGTGAGGTTAAAGTTAAAATTTAAGGGAAAAGAAATGCCTTTCACGATTTTGACTCGGAAAGGCATTTAATGTTGCGCGGTAAATTAGTTAATTTTGGGACTTTGTGCAACTGCTACATAATACCGAAAAAATCCTATGTTTTTTGACCGCTCTTTGCTTTTCTATTTTAAGGCAATATGCACCGTAATCTCTTCGCGATCGTGATACAAATGCTTAGCCTGAATGTCAAATTCCAGTTCTTTTTCTGCCAACATCACTGCAAGATTTTCTAGGCACAACATCACTTCTTGATAACGTTTTTTCATTGGCAATTTCAAGTTAAAAATAGTTTCTCGGCACCAGCCGTTAATCAGCCATTTTCCGATTAAATTGGCTATGCGGCTTGGTTGCTCCACCATGTCACACACAAGCCAATCAATATGCTTACGTTTTGGCGGTTGAAATTTAAATCCGTCTTCCGGGCAATGTTCTATTCTGCCAGTATCATGTAAACTGGCTGCCATTTTGCCGTGATCGACCGCATACACAAATAAACCACGTTTCACTAATTGATAGGTCCAGCCACCAGGACAAGCACCGAGATCGACGCCCACCATATTTTCATTTAAGCGTTTACTTTCTTCATTTCGAGGAATAAAAGTTAAAATCGCTTCTTCCAATTTTAAAGTTGAACGACTTGGTGCATCCGCTGGGAATTTTAAACGTGGGATTCCCATAAAGTGGGTGGAGTTATTACCAAGATAGGAATACCCCACATAGCAACAATTCGGCTGAGTGAAAA
The DNA here is from genome assembly GCA_032568935.1 of Parahaemophilus parainfluenzae. Classification (GTDB taxonomy): domain Bacteria; phylum Pseudomonadota; class Gammaproteobacteria; order Enterobacterales; family Pasteurellaceae; genus Haemophilus_D; species Haemophilus_D parainfluenzae_AE. The sequence goes on along the minus strand of JAWHBY010000012.1, from coordinate 13,070 downwards.
AACAATGTAAAATCTGACCGCGCTTTGCATTCGGCTTACCTTGTAACCAACCTTGTTTTTTCAACGCTTGGCGCAACGGCACGGTAAATTTTCGGCAAAATGTCGAAAGCTCTTTTGCTTCATTGGTATCTGCTGTTTCGACAAATAGCTCTACCGCTTGCTTAAGATTAATGTCTTCTGCAATGCGTTCATATTGAGCCAAAATTGGTGAGATACGATCTTGAGGATCGAGATTTTCTAAGAGATCTGACACAACGATCATTTGACGCGCAAAAATCAAACGATTAAAAGGGATTTCTCGCGCTAAACGATCTGCATCACCCGGTTGATAACATTCAAAAATGACATAGCCGCTGTTTTCTACTACGCGAGCAAAACCAAATACACCACGCTCAGAAGCTCGGTCGGTAATTTCTGCGGCGACTTCTTTTTCAAAGCCAATTCGACAATATAAGGCTAATTTATTCATATTTCCCTAATTTAATTGAATCTTTAATCCATGTTCTAAAGGCTTGAATTTGTTCATCATCTAAACGATCTAAATGATTGACCACATAGAATGATTTTGGATCCCGCAATTCGGTTGGTAACACAATTTGCAAATGACCGTTTTCAATTTCTTGCTGAGCCAAAATACGATTAGCTAGCACGATACCCTGACCATGAACCGCCGCTTGTAATGCCATAAAGGTATGGCTAAATAATGGACCTTGCTGAATATTCAAATCATCTAATTTGAGATAATCTGCCATCGCTTGCCAGTTATCTCGAGTATGTGTGTGAATCAGCGTGTGCTTTTTCAAATCATCTGGACGGCGAACGGGAATTTTCTCAAGCAATGAAGGCGCAGCCAAAATCACGAGGTTTTCTTCACCTAACCGATCGACTTGTAAATTTTCCCAATCACCTTTGCCATAATAAATGGCAATATCAATTTCTTTATTCAATAAACCTTCATCTTGATCGACACCCTTCAAGCGTACTTCAATTTCAGGGTGTTGCTTATTAAAATCACTCAAATGTGGCACAAGCCATTGAATACCAAAGGTTTGTGGCACACTAATTGCCAAATGAGGCTCTGCTTTAAGTGTTAATAAACGTTCAGTCGCTTCATTTAATTTTCGCAAAACTTTGTTAATATCAACAAAATAGGCTTTCCCAAATTCCGTCAATTTGAGTGAACGATTTTTACGTATAAAAAGCTCGACACCTAAAAAATCTTCTAATAATTTTATTTGATGGCTCACTGCGGCTTGTGTCACAAAAAGTTCATCAGCAGCTTTTGTAAAGCTTAAATGTCGAGCAGCTGATTCGAAAGACTTCAATGAATTCAGGGGAGGCAAACGTTTATACATAATTCTTCCCAACGGCTAAATTTTAGTTTATAATGAAAAAGATTCAATTCGAATTAGTTTTTTTTATGCATCAAATAAAAAAACATCATTTGTCCTTTCATTACCTTCTACCTACAATACACACATACTTAATGATTGGTAATTCCTTACAAGTTAATGAGTTTCAGACTTAAGTATGATGTTGTGTTTGCATATAGTTCGGTTCTCCGAACTGGAGTAACAATTAAGTTACTCATTTACTTCCTGTATATATTAAACCATTTTTGGTTAAACGCTGCTCATTTCGAGTAGCGTTTTTTTATTTCAGCCATTCTAACATAAGCAAAATTTTATTTCCTGACCTACTTCACAAATTTGAAAATCCAATAAAAATTTTGAAAAATCACAATATTTTTGAGTTTAAAGGTTTTCATAGTTGCCGTTATGGTGTAGATTAACTGCATTTCCATTCATAAAATTATTTATACAAATTAAGGAAGCAAAATGAAAGACTTAGACTGGAATAACCTTGGATTTAGTTATGTCAAAACAGATTACCGTTTCATTGCACATTGGAAAGATGGTAAATGGGATGAAGGAAAACTTACTACCGATAACATGCTACATATCCACGAAGGTTCGACCGCAATTCACTATGGCCAACAATGCTTTGAAGGCTTAAAAGCTTATCGTTGTAAAGACGGTTCAATCAATCTATTCCGTCCAGATCAAAATGCAAAACGCATGCAACACACCTCTGATCGCTTATTAATGCCACAAGTGCCAACAGAATTATTTATCCGTGCTTGTAAAGAAGTGGTAAAAGCAAACCAAGAATGGTTAGGCCCTTATGGCTCTGGCGCGACATTATATTTACGTCCATTCCTCTTTGGTACTGGCGCGAATATCGGTGTAAAAACCGCACCTGAATTTATTTTCTCTGTATTCTGCTGCCCTGTCGGCGCATATTTCAAAGGTGGTTTAGCGCCATCAAACTTCATCACCACTGATTACGACCGTGCTGCACCTATGGGTACAGGTGGCGTAAAAGTGGGTGGTAACTATGCAGCAAGTTTGCTTCCACATGAACTAGCCGCAGAAGAAGGTACGCCAGAACGTAAATTTGCAGATGCGATCTATCTTGATCCAAAAACTCACACTAAGATTGAAGAAGTGGGTGCGGCAAACTTCTTTGGTATCACCAAAGATAATAAATTTATCACGCCAGCATCTGAATCCATTTTACCAAGTATCACTAAATACTCATTACTTCACATTGCAAAAGAACGTTTAGGTATGGAAGCAATTGAAGGTGACGTGTATATCGATCAACTTGATCAATTTGCCGAAGCAGGGGCTTGTGGTACTGCTGCAGTGATTACCCCAGTAGGTGGTATTCAACACAAAGGTAAATTCCACGTATTCTATTCTGAAACGGAAGTTGGCCCTATTACACGCAAACTTTACAACGAATTAACCGGTATCCAATTCGGTGATGTTGAAGCCCCTGAAGGCTGGATTGTAAAAGTAGAATAATTTATTTATCTATCAACAAAAAGAGCGGTCAAATTGACCGCTCTTTTATTTATTACGATGTTCTTTACTTAACCAAACTCATCGCCAGATTCTTCGCGCCTTTAAAATCCACTTTACCACTTCCGAGCATTGGAATTTCATCCACTAAGAAGATTTGGCTTGGTAGCATAATTGGTGGAACATTTAATCCTTTAATGCGTTCATTGATTTCATCTAAAGAAAGTGCAGACTTAATTAAAAGCACAATGCTCTCGCCTTTTTTATCATCGCTTACAGCCACCGCAACGAATTGATTTTCTTCATCAAATACTTGTGAAAGTTTCTCTTCCACGCTACCTAGACTGATCATTTCACCGCCGACTTTAGCAAATCGAGAATAACGATCCACAATGGTAATAAAGCCGTTATGATCGATATGGCCTTTATCGCCGGTTTTGTAATAACGCACACCATCAATTTCAACAATCACTTCTGCTGTTTTTTCTGGTGCGTTCAAATAACCTTTCATCACTTGCCCACCACCAATCAAGATCAAGCCGTCTTCGCCGACTGGTAGTTCCTGCAAGCTTTCTAGATCCACAATTTTGATAATGGTGCCCGGTAATGGCATACCTACCGAACCAGCTTGATTGAAGGTAAATTCCTGTAAGGTTTCCGGATCCAGTAAATTAGGCATATTGACACTGGCTACTGGTGCTGTTTCAGTCGCACCATAACCTTCGTAAATTTCCAAGCCAAATTTAAGTTTGAAGGCTTCTTTCACATCTGCTTTCAATTTTTCGGCACCAGCAATAACCATACGCACATTTTGTAGCATTAACGGATGGAATTTCTTATTGCGTACATACAATCTAAAGAAAGTTGAAGTACCAAATAAAATACTCACACGATGTCGAGCACACATTTTTCCGACTGTCGCTCCATCTGTCGGATCCGCGACACTCACCATTTTAATGCCTTCACACAATGGCAATAAGGTTGTCACGGTTAATCCGAATGAGTGGAAAATTGGTAAGGAATTTAAAATGACATCATCTTTGTGGAAATTTAATAATTCACCAATCTGTTTAATGTTCGTCAGTAAATTTTTATGGCTTAATTCAATGCCTTTCGGATCACCTTCACTACCACTACTGAATAGGATGGTGGCATTATCTTCCAAGCTTACGTCTGCAAAGTAGCGTAATTTAATCCACCATTGTGGCGCCAAAAACGCGGTTAAAAATGACCGCACTTTATTGGCTTTAGTGATCGATTTTCCTAAATTTTCCATAAAGAGGGCTTTATCCGCCACCACTTGGCTAAAGTCAAAACCTTTTGCGTTCAATTTATCCAAGAATTTTTCAGAGGTAATGACTTGCGAAATATTGGCTTTTTTCAACGCTTTTTCCATCACTTCAGGACTTAGCGTGTAGTTTAGATTTACCGGTACTTTACCCATCACCATTAGGGTCATATTAATAATTGCTCCGATTGATGAACTTGGTAATAACACGCCGACATTTTTTTCATTTCCTAAAGCCGCTTTTAAGATTTTCACAAACATCAACACGGCAGCAATAAATTTCAAGTTATTCAGTTTAGTGCCTTGCGCATCCACCGCGGCTTCTTTGAATAAATTTGATTTTGCCGAATTCAACCAATGATGCATCAGAGGTTTACGTTTACTCATGACTTTTTCCCATACTGAGAAAGAAAGTTCGAGTACTTTTTGCTTCATGGCTGTCGCATCAATAAAGCCATAAATTGGTTTACCAAATGCTACTAAAATTTCACGTTTACCTTGGCGTTTAGTTAAATTCTTATAGAAAGAATCCGCACGAGAGAAGCTGCTGCCCCACAATCCACGTAAATAGAAAGGTACAGTCGTCACATTCTCCAAATCTTTTAATACGTGCTCAAAGCCTTTTTGGAACTCATTGATTTGGCCGTTATAGCTGATATGACCTTCTGGAAATAACGCTACCACTTCACCACGCGCTAAATATTCACGAATGGTTTCAATAGATTCACGACTTGAGCCAGCACCAATTGGGATCACTTTAAAAATACGGAAGAACCAAGTTAGATACCATTTGTTGTAAATTGGGCGATACATCACAAATTTAATCGCGCGAGGGCTAGCCGCTTGTAACACCAACCAGTCAATCCAGCTAATATGGTTACCTAATAACAACACGCCACCACTTTGTGGAAGATTTTTTAACCCATCCACATGAAAACGGTAATTTGCTTTTAACGCAAAGAGTAGGAATAAACGCGTAAATAAATGGGGGACTTTCGACATGGTATATAGACTCGCAGCAAAACATGCAGCAGACGTCACTAAGAATAAACCTTGAGTCGAAACATTAAGTTGTACAAAAACAATACTTAATAGCAAAAAAACCACCATGAACACGTTTTGCACAAAATTGTTACCCGCCATAATTTTGCCGCTGATTTTCTCCGGTGCGAAATACTGAATAGTTGCATTCAATGGCACAATTAATAAACCACCAGAGAAACCAAAGATAAAAGAACAAAGTGCCAATACCACGCCACTTTGAGCTAGCGTTAAGAAGAATAACGATGCACAAATACCCAACGCACCAAGCGGCACAATACCTAACTCAATATGCAAACGAGAAGCGCGTCCAGCAAGATATGAACCAAGCACTAGTCCTACGCCACTCACCGCTAGAATTGCTTGAATGACAACAGCATTATCTTCATTGAACATCGCTTTATAATGCGCAGGGAATGCCGCCACAATAATTTGTGACACGCCCCAAAACAGGCTTAGTCCAATAACACTCAACCAAATATTTTGATCTGCTTTTAATGTGCGAACGTTATCTTTTAAATACCCTAAAGAAAGGTATTTTCTCATATCAAACTGACCATCCGTATTTTCAGCTTCTTGCTTAAAGAATGGGATTTTAAAAGCAAAATAGGCTTCTAATGCACTCAGTAATACTAATGCCACACCAATCACCCAAACACTTTGTAATACATCATTCGGGTCATTTGATGCCACATAATGCGCTTCAAAGAAGAAAGAAAATGCAAAAGAACTAAACAGAATGGCCACAATAGTGAGCGCTTGAATCACACCGTTTGCCATACCGATATTTTCGGTGCCCACAATTGATTTAATAATGCTATATTTGGCTGGAGAATAGACCGCACTTTGCGCCGCTAAAATCAATGTCAGTACAAAGGAAAGTGCAAACATTCCCGTCATATAACTCAATAAAATCCCAGCACTGATCACCACAGCCGCTAAACTGCTATAACGAATCACATTGGTGCGAGAAAATTTATCGTTGATAAATGCCGAAGGGGAAAATAAGAAAATAAACGGTAATAAAATCATGGCATTAATTAATGCCGTTAACACCACCAAACTCTCGCCTGAAAAACTTTTCAGTAACACATTTTGAATGGTAATTTTATGTGCCAAATCTACACTAGCATTAATAAAGGCAATGGCTAAATAAGGTACAAAGCCAGCATATTTTAAGAGTTTCATTTCGCACTCTCCGCTTGATAAAGATTAAAGGTTTTCATATTCAAGAGATAAGGTTTTAACACCAACAATAAATCAAATAGGTGTTTTAATTTTTCATCTTTTTGTTCACTATTGGCTAATGCCGCTAAAGTCACATTCACCTCTTTTTTCGCTAACATTTTTGCTGCTGCTAAATAAGCTCCCACTACATCCATTTCGGCTTCATCACAACGAGCCAAGATCGCCAAAATATCACGTTCTTTTGCGGTAAAAATGCCTTCACGAGGATTCAATAATCCTTCCGCTACCATGTCTTTGATTTGTTCAGCAGAAAGATGAAATTCTGCACATAATTGCTCAATGGTGAACACTTCATTTTCAGCGCCCATGATAATGTCTAATAATCCAATAAGGCTTTCATAAGGATTATTCCAATCAAAACTCGGATGTGCAAAAAGTGCTTTAATTTGTGAAATTGTCGCATTGAAATTGCTTTGTAGGTATTTAATAAAGCTGAGTAGCTTCACACAATGTTCATCATAGAGATGAAAATTCGGTTTATCTTTCACCGGCTCAGGCAACAAACCTTCTTTCACATAGTACAGCACCGTGGATTTTGGTGTCTGACTAAGCTTAACTAAATCATTCATTTTTAACATCAGGATTTCCCTCTAGGTTGATTTGTTGTGTATTGTAGCGGATAAAAATAAAAAGTAAATAGTGTTACTTTACACTTTTAATCAAATTTAATAAAAAAGTTGTTTATCGCATGATAAACAACTTTCTTAATCAGCTTTAGCTTCCACTTTTCGCCATAGATCTTTGCTATAAATGACCCCTACTGGATTTTTCTTCGCCCCCATAATAGTTGGAGAAATATAAACCGGTGTAGTGTATTGGAAAAGCGGTAAAGCAAGGTTTTCCTGTTGGATCTTCTCACTTAATTTTAAGTAAATTTCTGACCGCTCTTTTTCATTTAAGCTTTTCAGTGCTTGCTCAAAAAGTTGATCGTATTCTGCATTAGCATAGCCATTCTTGTTATCCGGACTTTTAGAATAGAACAAGCCCAAAAATGCCATCGGATGATTAAAGTCTGCACACCATCCAGAACGAATAACTTGGAAATCCCCTTTTTGACGTTTAGTCTGTAATGTTTGCCAATTGACGGGTTGGGCATCCACGCGCAACATATCGGACTGCGTTAATTGCCCTACTAAACGTTGCGCGATATTCACATGCAATGGTGCATCATCATAAAGCACATTTAAATGTAGCGGATGTCTTTCATCAATTTTATTTTGAGCCAATAACTGCTCGGCAACAACGGGTTCCCATCTTGAATCTTGTCCATTTAACATGGCTTTCGGTAAAAAATACGAACTTGGAATTGCTACTGGAATTTCATTATTCACAATATTCGTAACAGATACCAACGAAGCAATCGCCTTGCGCACATCTGCCTTAGCAACTTTAGGATCTTTCAGATTAAATTCATAAAAATAACCGCAAAGCTGTGGAAAATGTTGAAGATCTGAATGCACTTCTGGCACATCAACCACCACATCAAATTCAGCCAATTTAGGTTCCACAAAAGGCAAATAGGCTACGCGTTCAAAAGCGACATTATTTTTCTGCCAATAATAGGGGTTTTTAGCTAAGTGTATGCCTTTCGCATTTTCACTTTCGAGTATATAAGCCCCGTTTACCACTAGGGTATCTGGATCGTGATATTGAGGTACAAGGCTGATATGTGCTAACATTTCCGGTAAATATGGTGTTGGTTTATCAAGCTCTATACGTAAGGTACGGTCATTTTCTGCATAAATGCCTAAACTATCAAAAGGCTCGTTTTTCTCTAAAACACCTTTTGCATTTTTTAGATTGAGATAAGCCAAATAAGATCTTAATGGACTATTTGATTGAGATAATGCTTGCCAAGAAAGCATCATATCTTGAGCAACTAAAGGCTCACCATTTGACCAACGAAGTCCTTCACGCAGGGTAAAGATCCAAGTTTTGTTGTCTTTTGTTTGCCAACTTTCCGCAATACCCGGCACGATTCGTCCTTCCTGATCATAAACCGTTAAACCTTCATATAAATCGCGCAATAAGTTTTCTTGTTCCGGATAACGCACAAACCAAGGCTCAAAAGAAGGAGAATGAGTAAACGCTCGAGTCAGCAAAGTTCGACTCGGTTTTGATGTATTTTCTTGTTCGATAGACTGACTTTGTGTTGGTTGCTCTTCTGCTGCCGTGTTTGTAGATTTAGGACTGTTTAATTTATCACAACCACTCAATCCAAAAACAATACCGAAAATGACCGCACTTTTAAGCCAAGTAAGGAAAGCATTATCCATTTTCAACGTCTTCTGTTTTAATCCAAAAGAAAAAGAACCAATATTTTACCGCAATTAAAATGGCAATGATCGTTCGCCCCACTACACTTGGGGTAAAGTAAAAGCCAATTAAAAGCATTGTAGTTGAAAAGGTCAGAATAGAAATTTTTGCTTTTTTTGTTAATGCACGACGTTCATTAAAAGACTTCAGATACTTTTGATAAAGCTTTGTCTCTAAAAACCAACGTTCTAAGCGAGATGAACCTTGCGCAAAAGAATAAAGTGTTAGCAACAAAAAAGGTGTTGTCGGAAGAATGGGTAGAAAAATACCAATCACGCCTAAAACCAAAGAAATACAACCAAGTACAATATAAATAGCTTTAATTAAAGGATTTTTGGGGAAGAATTTAAGTGCAACAAAACCGACTATAACCGAAAACGTGATTAAGCCAGAAAACAATAACGCGTCGTTCATCATCATTCCTAAATAAAAGTGATACGCAATTATTACTGATTTTTTAGATTTTTCAACCTTGATATTCTAGAATTTGTCGCAATTTACTAAAGAAACAGTTAGCAAAAGGAATATTTATGTCTAATCCATTACTTCATATTGAAGGCTTACCTCCGTTTTCTCAAATCAAACCAGAACATATTCAACCGGCAATCCAAAAACTCATCGAAGAAAATCGTCAAGCCATTGAACAAGTTTTAAAACAACCGCACTTTACTTGGGAAAACTTTATTGAACCACTTTCTGAAGCAGGAGAACACTTAAGTCGTGCTTGGTCACCGATCTCCCATTTAAATTCAGTTAAAAACAGCCCTGAATTACGTGATGCGTACCAAGCCTGCTTGCCACTACTCTCTGAATACAGCACCTGGGTAGGTCAACACAAAGGCTTATACAATGCTTATTTAGCCTTAAAAAATAGTCCTGAATTTGCCACTTATTCAGTAGCACAAAAGAAAGCCATTGAAAATGCACTGCGTGATTTTGAGCTTTCAGGTATCGGTTTATCCGAAGAAAAACAAAAACGTTATGGTGAGATTGTTGCTCGCTTATCAGAATTAAGCGCACAATTTAGCAATAATGTACTCGATGCCACCATGGGTTGGGAAAAAGTCATTGAAGATGAAAGCCAATTAGCGGGTCTTCCTGAATCTGCATTACTTGCAGCAAAACAATCTGCTGAAAGTAAAGGCCTAAAAGGCTATCGTTTTACGTTAGAAATTCCAAGTTATTTGCCAATTATGACCTATTGTGAAAATGCAGCACTACGCGAAGAAATGTATCTAGCTTACGCGACTCGTGCTTCAGATCAAGGTCCAAACGCAGGTAAATGGGATAACACAGCGATCATTGAAGAAATCATGACGTTACGCGTGGAACTAGCGAAATTGTTAGGTTTCAATACGTACACTGAACGTTCACTTGCCACCAAAATGGCTGAAAACCCACAACAAGTGTTAGATTTCTTAAATAACCTTGCAGATCGTTCAAAAGCACAAGGTGAGAAAGAATTAGCTGACCTCAAAGCTTATTGTGAAAAAGAATTTGGCGTTACTGAACTTGCCCCTTGGGATATCAGTTTCTATTCTGAAAAACAAAAACAACATTTATATGCGATCAATGATGAAGAACTTCGTCCTTATTTCCCTGAAGATCGGGTTATTTCGGGTTTATTTGAATTAATTAAACGTATTTTTAATATTCGTGCAGTTGAACGTTTTGGCGTAGATACTTGGCATAAAGATGTGCGTTTCTTTGATTTAATTGATGAAACGGATGAGGTACGTGGCAGTTTCTATCTCGATCTTTATGCGCGCGAAAATAAACGTGGCGGTGCCTGGATGGATGATTGCATTGGCAGAAAACGTAATGCTGACGGTTCAATTCAAAAACCTGTTGCCTATTTAACGTGTAACTTTAACGCCCCTATTGGTGATAAACCTGCTCTATTCACCCATGATGAAGTTACCACTCTCTTCCATGAGTTCGGTCATGGCATTCACCATATGCTCACCAAAGTTGATGTGCCGGATGTTGCGGGTATCAATGGTGTACCTTGGGATGCAGTAGAACTTCCAAGTCAATTTATGGAAAACTGGTGTTGGGAAAAAGAAGCGCTTGATTTTATTTCGGGTCACTTTGAAACGCACGAACCATTGCCAGAAGAAAAATTAAATCAACTTCTTAAAGCAAAAAACTATCAAGCGGCGATGTTTGTGTTACGTCAGCTTGAATTTGGCTTGTTTGATTTTACTCTTCACCATACTTTTGAAGCAGGTAAAGCCAACCAAGTGCTTGATACCTTAAAAGCAGTGAAAGATAAAGTGGCCGTGATTAAAGGTGTAGAATGGGCAAGAACACCACATAGCTTTAGCCATATTTTTGCGGGCGGTTATGCAGCCGGTTATTACAGCTATTTATGGGCTGAAGTACTATCTGCAGATGCCTTCTCTCGCTTTGAAGAAGAAGGGATTTTCAATCCAGTTACGGGTAAATCCTTCTTGGATGAAATTCTCACTCGCGGCGGCTCTGAAGAACCAATGGTATTATTCAAACGCTTCCGTGGACGTGAACCTCAATTAGACGCATTGCTTCGTCATAAAGGCATTGCAAACTAATGAACTAAAAAAGAGCGGTCAAATTTTTGACCGTTTTTTATTTTTCTAATAGGTAGAAAATAAAAAAGCCCTCGGTAATCCGAAGGCTTTTATTTTTACTATCGTAATAAAAATTAGCGACGTAAACCTAAACGAGCGATAGTGCTTTGGTATAAAGCAAGATCAGTACGTTTTAAGTAGTCTAAAAGTTTACGACGACGAGAAACCATACGTAATAAACCACGACGACCATGGTGGTCTTTTTTGTGCTCAGCAAAGTGAGCTTGTAAGTGGTTGATTTGTGCAGTTAATAATGCGATTTGAACTTCAGAAGAACCAGTATCTTTCGCATCGCGACCAAATTCAGCAACGATTGCTGCTTTTTTTTCAGTACTTAGAGACATTTTTACTCCTAAAAGGTAGTGTTATTAATACATCATTCGCCGATCTCTAACTCAGCGATGACAAGGAGCCTGAATTTTAACGATTGAGCAGGATAAAGGCAAGTTTTATTCTACTCATTCCTTAATAAATTAATCTTTCAGCGCTTTGATTTTCTCAATCACGTTTGTAGTTGAGCAACCATTTTCGAAATTCAATACACGAACATCGCCGCCGTTCGCCCACACTTCTTTACTGCCAGCAATCTCTTCTGGTTTGTAATCGCCACCTTTTACCAATAAATCCGGTAAAATCTCACCGATTAAACGTTGTGGTGTATCTTCATCAAAAGAGACCACCCAATCCACTGAAGCTAAACCAGCCAATACTGCCATACGTGCATTCAGATTGTTAATTGGACGACTTTCACCTTTTAAGCGTTTGACTGAATCATCCGTATTCACGGCAACAATTAAACGATCGCCAAGTTTGCGAGCATTTTCTAAATAAGACACATGGCCTGGGTGAAGAATATCGAAACAACCATTTGTCATCACAATTTTCTCACCACGTGCTTTAGCATGATATACGGCAATTTTTAATTGGCTTTCTGACATAATACCGAAGCCGGTTTCTGAACGTCCATGGATCGCATTCTCTAATTCCACAGTAGAAACCGTTGATGTACCTAATTTGCCCACCACAATACCTGCCGCCACATTAGCTAAATAGCAAGATTCTTCAAAAGAACGACCATCTGCAAGTGCAGTTGCTAAGACACTGATTACCGTATCGCCCGCACCTGTTACATCGAATACTTCTTTGGCAACGGTTGGTAAATGGAACGGCTCTTGATTTGGACGAAGCAATGTCATGCCTTTTTCAGAACGCGTCACTAAAAGTGCGGTCAATTCAATGTCTGAAATTAATTTTAAGCCTTTTTCAATGATCTCTTCTTCAGAAGCACATTTACCTACCACCGCTTCAAACTCTGACATATTTGGCGTCAGTAAAGTCGCACCACGATAACGCTCAAAATCTGTGCCTTTTGGATCGATTAGCACTGGTACGTTTGCTTTGCGTGCAATTTGAATCATTTTTTGCACATCTTTTAACGTGCCTTTACCATAATCAGAAAGTACTAACGCACCAAAGTTTTTCACTTCAGATTCTAATTTCGCAAGCAACTCATGACATTCAACGTTTTGAAAATCTTCTTCAAAATCCAAACGAAGTAATTGTTGGTGACGAGACAAAATACGTAATTTTGTAATGGTTGGATGAGTATCCAATGCCACAAAATTACAATCAATTTTTTGATGTTGTAATAAATTGGTTAAGGCTGCACCTGTTTCATCTTGACCAATTAAACCTAAAATT
>JAWHBY010000011.1:0-38710 GCA_032568935.1 Parahaemophilus parainfluenzae | reverse complement strand
TGGTAGTGTGGGGCTTCCCCATGTGAGAGTAGGACACCGCCAGGTACTGAATGTAGAACCCCGAGCTGAATGGCTTGGGGTTTTTGTTTATGGATTTTTCAATATTTTAGCAAAGCGTTGATTCTATGATACAATCACTACCGTAATTTTAATAAAACAAGAGAAAATATGACCGCACTTAATGTATTAATTTATCCAGATGATCACCTAAAGATTGTTTGTGAGCCAGTTGCTGAAGTCAATGATGACATTCGCAAAATTGTAGATGATATGTTTGATACGATGTACCAAGAAGAGGGCATTGGTCTTGCCGCTCCACAGGTAGATATCTTGCAGCGTATTATTACGATTGATATTGAAGGTGACAAACAAAATCAATTAGTGTTGATCAATCCAGAAATTTTGGCTTCTGAAGGTGAAACCGGTATTGAAGAAGGTTGTTTATCTATCCCTGGATTCCGTGCTTTAGTGCCTCGTAAAGAAAAAGTCACGGTAAAAGCGTTAGATCGTCATGGAAAAGAATTTACGCTTGATGCAGATGGTTTATTAGCAATCTGTATTCAACATGAGATCGATCATTTGAACGGCATTTTATTTGTGGATTATCTTTCACCGTTGAAACGTCAACGTATCAAAGAAAAATTAGTGAAATATAAAAAACAAATTGCAAAACAATAATCAAAAGTGCGGTATAAAATGACCGCACTTTTCCTATCAATACCATAACGTAGAACATTATGAAACCATTGAATATCATCTTTGCTGGTACGCCGGACTTCGCAGCACAGCATCTTACTGCACTCTTAAATTCACATCACAATATTATTGCTCTTTATACGCAGCCAGATAAACCGGCTGGCCGCGGTAAAAAATTGCAGGCGAGTCCTGTAAAGCAATTAGCAGAACAGCATCAAATTCCTGTTTATCAACCAAAATCCTTGCGTAAAGAAGAAGCACAAGCAGAACTTAAAGCATTAAATGCTGATGTAATGGTTGTTGTCGCTTATGGTTTGATTTTACCTCAAGCGGTGTTGGATATGCCTCGTTTAGGTTGTTTAAATGTGCATGGTTCTCTCTTACCTCGTTGGCGTGGTGCTGCACCTATTCAGCGATCTATTTGGGCGGGTGATCAACAAACTGGTGTGACAATTATGCAGATGGATGCAGGCTTAGATACTGGCGATATGTTACACAAAGTGTATTGCGATATTGATGCACAAGAAACCTCAACCTCGCTTTACCATAAATTAGCTGAAATTGCGCCAGCTGCATTGATTGATGTTTTGGATCATTTGGAAGAAGGGAAATTCATTGCAGAAAAACAAGATGATAGCCAAAGTAACTATGCAGAGAAACTTTCCAAAGAAGAGGCTAAATTAGATTGGTCGCTATCGGCAGCCCAGCTTGAACGTAATATTCGCGCGTTTAATCCTTGGCCGGTTAGTTTCCTACAATTAACTGATGAACAAGGTAATGAACAAACCTTAAAAGTTTATGCTGCTGCCGTGTTGCCACATGTGGATAAACCAGCTGGGACGATTTTAAGTGTCGATAAAAAAGGTATCCAAATTGCCACGAAAGAAGGCGTTTTAAATTTATTGCAACTTCAGCCCGCAGGCAAGAAACCTATGTCTGTGCAAGACTTCCTCAATGGTCGAGCAGATTGGTTCCAGGTTGGTAAGGTGCTCAGATAATGGTATTTCAACGCAAAAAAACAGAAAAATCGACCGCACTTTCTGTACGCGCTATTGCTGCTCAAGTGATTTTACAGGTTTTAGATCAAGGTAAGTCCTTATCAACGTTGCTTCCTGAAGTGCAATTGCAGGTAAAACCACAGGATTTGCCTTTATTACAGGAAATCACCTTTGGTATTTGTCGCGTATTGCCTCGTTTAGAAAATATTATAAAAAAACTATTAGATAAGCCATTGAAGGGTAAAACCCGCATCGTGCACTGCTTGCTATTGGTGGGATTGTACCAATTACTTTATATGCGCGTGCCCGCTCATGCGGCGGTAGATGAAGCGGTGAACGCCACAAAATCATTAAAATCAGATAGTTTCCGTGGTTTGGTTAATGGTGTATTGCGTCGCTTCTTACGGGAACAAGAAGATATTCTTGCTGTAGTAGATAAACATTGGCAAACGCTTCATCCTGAATGGTTTGTGAATAAACTCAAAAAAGCTTATCCGAATTGGCGTGAAATTATTGAGGCGAATAACCAAAAACCACCAATGTGGTTGCGAGTTAACCAACAACAAAATAACACGAAAACTTACCGCACTTTGTTGGAAGAGCAAGAGATAGTCGCATTTGAATGTGATAATCCACATGCTTTGCGTTTAGCTCAACCGATTTCTGTCTCGAAACTACCGAATTTTGAACAAGGTGCAGTGACAGTTCAGGATCTCAATGCGCAATGGTCAGCTTTATTGCTTGAACCGCAGAATGATGAATTAATTTTAGATGCTTGTGCGGCCCCAGGTGGGAAAACTACACATATTTTAGAAATGGCACCGCAAGCGAAAGTGATTGCGCTTGATGTCGAGGCTCATCGCTTAAAACGCGTCGAAGAAAATCTTGCCCGTTTGAATCAACAGGCGACAGTAGTTTGTGGTGATGCGACCGAGCCTGAAAAGTGGCTTTCAGAAATAGGTTTAAGTGGAGCATCCTTTGATCGTATTTTATTAGATGCACCTTGTTCTGCAACGGGTGTGATTCGTCGTCATCCAGATATTAAATGGTTACGTCAAGAAACGGATATTGCTCAATTGGTTGCCTTGCAAGGACAAATTCTAAAAGCGCTTTGGGCAAAATTGAAACCTAATGGCATTTTGCTTTACGCGACTTGCTCGGTGCTTCCCGATGAGAATATTCATCAAATCCAGCATTTTTTAGTTGAAACACCCGATGCAGAATTAATGCCATTGCCGTTTGAACAAACGGAAAATACGATTGGAATCCAATTCTTACCACAAGAGAATGGCGGGGATGGTTTCTATTATGCAAAATTGAGAAAACGGTCAGCTTAAATGAATTTGCCTTTAATTGATGTCGTCATTCCTTGCTATAACGCGGAACAAACGCTTGTTCGTGCGGTGGAATCTGTGTTGCAGCAAAATAATCTTGGTCACCTTTGGCTGATTGATGATGTATCGACAGATAATACATTTGCATTAGCCTTACAGCTTGCAGAACAATATCCAGACAGAATCTCTATCGAGCAAATGCCGAAAAATAGTGGTGTCGCAATGGCTCGAAATTGGGGCGCAATGCTCTCGGCTAAAAGTGCGGTCGAGTTTGTCGCATTTTTAGATGCGGATGATGCATACGAACCCGGTGCATTGGAAGTGGCGGCGGCAACCTTTCATTTTCAGCCAGATACTTCGGTAGTAAGATTAGCATTAAAGCCGATAAATTTAGCCCAACGTTATGCTGAACACCCTAATTTTGATCAGGCATGGCAATATATGCGCATGACCTGCGGGGGAAATATCGTTTTCAATAAAGCTTTTTTCTTAGCATGCGGCGGATTTCCAACACATCAATTATTTCGAGAGCTTGGCGGTGAAGATGGTGCTTTAGGCATTGCAACCACTAAAATGGCAAAAGTAGCGACATTATTTGAAGATGTAGGCGTGTTGCATTTTTGTCGTGAAGGCATGCATGCGGAACGTTTACTCGATGGGCTGTTATTTGGTAAACAAGATCCAGCGATTACAGCCGAAAAAATGGCAAAAGCTGAACAAGTAACATCGACCATTTGTCGCCGTATTGAGGCATTAAAGTGCGGTCTAAATTCAGCTGAAATTGGCATCCGACCTTTGGTTGTGGAGAGAACAGAATGAAAATAATCATCTTAGGTGCAGGGCAAGTAGGCACAACGCTTGCGGCAAATTTAGTGAGTGAAGATAACGATATCACACTGGTAGATAATGAATCTCAACATTTGCAGAATTTGCAAGATAAGCATGATTTACGCGTGGTTAAAGGTTCCCCTTCTTCTCCCAAAATTTTGCGTGATGCGGGAGCTGCAGATGCGGACTTGATGGTTGCGGTAACTGCTTCTGATGAAACCAATATGATCGCTTGCCAGTTGGGATATACCCTTTTCAATACCCCAACACGTATTGCACGTATTCGTAATGCGGAATATTTGCGTGAGAAAGATAAATTATTTAATGATGAAAACGTCCCCATCGATCATCTGATTTCGCCAGAGAATTTAGTTACAGATGAGATTACACGCTTAATTGCTTATCCCGGTGCGTTGCAAGTGGCACATTTTGCCAATAATCGAATTAGCATTGTGATCGTGAAAGCATATTACGGTGGTCCGTTAGTGGGCTATGCGTTATCCGCTTTTAAAGAGCATATGCCACACATTGATTGCCGTATCATTTCAATTTTACGTAATGATAGATTAATTCGTCCACAAGGTTCGACCATTATTGAGGCAGGCGATGAAATCACTTTTATTTGTGCGACAGAGCACATTAAAGCGGTGATGAGTGAGTTGCAACGCCTTGAGAAAACCTACAAGCGTATCATGATTGTTGGCAGTGGGAATATTGCCTCAGGTGTGGCGAAACAGTTAGAAGATAAGTATCAAGTGAAACTCATTGAGCGTGATGGTGAAAAGGCGAAAGTCTTGGCCGAAAGACTCTCTAAAACCCTTGTCTTCCATGGTGATGCTTCTGACCAAAATTTACTTTTTGAAGAGCATATTGAGAGCGTCGATGTCTTTTTATCTCTAAGTGCGGATGATGAAGCCAATATTATGTCGGCGTTACTGGCAAAACGCCTAGGGGCTAAAAAAGCCATGGTGCTGATTCAACGCATGGCATATATCAATTTGATTCAAGGTGGAACCATTGATATTGCGGTTTCACCACAACAAGCAACAATCTCAGCGTTATTAGGACATGTGCGTAAAGGGGATATCAAAAATGTGGCCTCTTTGCGTCATGGTACCGCGGAAGCCATTGAACTTGTTGTGCATGGCGATGCGACAACATCCAATGTGGTTGGAAGACACATTGGCGATCTTAAGCTGCCTGTAGGGGCGATGATTGCGGCAATTTTACGTAAAAATGAAGTAATCATTGCTCGTCGTCAGGTTGTTATTGAAGAAGGCGATAATGTGATTGTTTATATTAATGACAAGAAATCCGTGTCAGAAATTGAAAAATTATTCCAACCAAGTGCATTTTTTATTTAAATAACAGTTTACTTTTTAATCTGAAAACCTATAATACGCACTCTTTTAATTTTTTAAACCAACACAAAAGGAAATTTTATGAGCTTTCTTAAAGAATTCCGCGAATTCGCAATGCGCGGCAACGTAGTAGATATGGCAGTCGGTGTGATCATCGGTGGTGCTTTTGGTAAAATCGTAAGTTCACTTGTCGGTGACGTAGTAATGCCTGTATTAGGTATTTTAACTGGTGGCGTGGATTTCAAAGATTTGAAAATCACGTTAGCTCAAGCTGTAGGCGAAACCCCAGCGGTAACCTTAAACTACGGTGTATTTATTCAAAACGTTTTTGATTTCATCATCATTGCATTCGCAATCTTCATGATGATCAAAGGTATCAATAAAGTGAAAAAACCAGTAGAAGAAGTAAAAGGTCCTTCACAAGAAGAATTACTTACTGAAATTCGCGATTTATTAAAAAAACAATAAGAATTTAATACAAATAAAAAAGGTTGGTATTTTACCAACCTTTTCTTTTACCTAAAATTTAAGCTTTTAATAATAATGAGACAGCCTCGCAAGCAATGCCTTCACTTCGGCCTGTAAAGCCAAGTTTTTCTGTTGTGGTTGCTTTCACGTTGACTTGCTCAATATCACAATGTAAATCTTCTGCAATCTTCGCTCGCATTGCATCGATATGAGGACGCATTTTAGGGGCTTGAGCAATAATGGTTACATCCACATTACCGACCTTATAGCCTTTTGCTTGTACTTGGCGGAATGCTTCTCGTAATAAAACACGGCTATCTGCATTCTTATATTGCATATCGGTATCAGGGAAGAGTTTACCAATATCACCTAATGCTACTGCACCTAATAAAGCATCTGTTAAGGCATGTAAGGCGACATCACCATCAGAATGGGCAATAAACCCAGTGTGGTAAGGCACTTCAACGCCACCAATAATTAAAGGGCGGTCTTCACCAAAGGCATGAACATCAAACCCATGTCCAATTCGTATCATAGTGTTTTCCTTGTTAAATAAAATTCGGCTAAAGCTAAATCTTCTGGACGCGTGACTTTAATATTATCACTTCGTCCTGCGACTAAGTGCGGTTGAAATCCGGCAAGTTCCATCGCAGAGGCTTCATCTGTAATATTGGCGCCTTGAGAAAGCCCCTGTTTAAGTGCATTTCTTAATAAATCGCAACGGAAAAATTGAGGCGTCTGAGCAAGCCAAAGTTCGGAGCGATCTTCTGTTTTAATAATATTTTGTTGTTTATTCGCGCGTTTAATCGTATCGACCGCTGGAATAGCTAAAATAGCACCTTGCTCATCATCGATTTGGAGCAATTTATCTAAATCTTGATGTGTTAAACAAGGTCTTGCAGCATCATGCACCAATGCCCAAGCATGGTTATTTTTGATCGCATTTAGCCCATTTAGAACTGACTCGGCTCGCGTTTCCCCCCCTTCAACGAGGGTGATGTCTTCATGAGGGAATAAAGTCATTTCAGAAAGATAGGGATCATTTTTTCCCACCGCAAGGATAACGTGATTGATTGCAGGATGGGATAGAATGACTGAGAGAGTATGTTCCAGAATCGTCTTGTCTAGGATTTTCAGATATTGCTTCGGTTTGTTTGCTTGCATACGGCTTCCAACACCCGCAGCAGGAATGACGGCAATAATTTCGCGGTTCATTATTTATGCTCTTTGACGATGTGATAGAACACTTCGTTTGGTTTGACCATATCATGACTCATGCGTGCACGCTCTTCAATAGATTCAAAGCCTTTTGTTAATCCTTGAATTTCAGCTGAAATCATTTGATTTCTTTGTGAGAGCTTTTCATTTTCAGCTTTATTCTCTTTGATTTGAGCGGCCACATCTTTGTAGTCAAAATAGCCATTTTTACCAAACCAAAGATCGTACTGAAATAGCACGAGAATACCCACTAAAATTCCAATGAAAAGACGCATAAATTACCTATTATTTCTGAAAACTAGGGATAGTTTACCGTGAAATACAGCGAAATGCGATGAAAAAGTGCGGTTAAAAATAAGATGATTTTGAAATGATCTCATTGGGTTTGTTAGATAGCTTCAAAATGAAAAATGTGATCTATCTCACAAATTAGTTATAAAGTTTGATAAATCCATAGTCACTGCCCAAATAGGCTTGTTATACTTTTGCCTGTCATTATGACTTTTTAACAGAAGGAACAATCAATGAAAACAACATTAAAACTTACCGCTATTGCAGCGATATCAGCATTTATTTTAACCGGTTGCGCGACTCAAAATAAAAGTGCAGAAGCGGATGCTCAGCTTCAACAACAAGCGGTATTAGGTCTTAACTGGATTCAACAATCAGGTGAATACCAAGCCCTTTCTTACCAAGCATACAATGCGGCAAAAGTGGCATTTGATCACGCTAAAGTGAAAAAAGGTAAGAAAAAAGCTGTTGTGGTGGACTTAGATGAAACCATGTTAGATAACAGCCCTTATGCAGGTTGGCAAGTGCAAAACAATAAACCATTTGATGGCAAAGACTGGACTCGTTGGGTAGAAGCTCGTCAATCAGGTGTTGTACCAGGCGCAGTAGAATTCAATAACTATGTAAATACCCACGGTGGTAAAATGTTCTATGTCTCTAATCGTAAAGAAAGCAATGAAAAAGCAGGTACGATTGATGATATGAAACGTTTAGGTTTTAATGGTGTTGAAGATTCAGCGTTTTACTTGAAAAAAGATAAATCACCAAAAGCTGCACGTTTTGAAGAAATTGAAAAACAAGGCTATGAAATCGTCGTTTATGTGGGTGATAACCTCGATGACTTCGGTGATGCCATCTATGGTAAACAAAATGCAGAACGCCGTGATTTCGTGGCACAAAACAAAGCGAAATTTGGTAAAACATTCATTGTTTTACCTAACCCGAACTATGGTGGTTTTGAAGGCGGCTTAGCGAAAGATTACTTCAAAGGTGATTCCAGCAGCAAAGTGAAAGCACGTTTAGATGCGATTAAAGCTTGGGATGGTAAATAATTCCCTGTTTTAGATAAAACAACACCCGCAGAGATGCGGGTGTTTTGTTTTGGTCGAAAAGTGCGGTCTATTTTCGCATCATTTTTTCTTTATGTGCGGCAAAATCTCCACCTTTCGCAAGCATGCGAAGTTGTAAGATAACGCGTTCTTTTAGCAAATCTTGTTCGGCCTTAGTCATATCTAAGGCATTGGAGCCTGCTGTGAATACGATGGTTACCATGCCTTCAGCCTGTACATAAGACACATATTGAGAATAGTGATTTTTTTTCGCAATGTATTCAGCTAATTCATCGACAAAGTGTTTGATTTCACGAGCTGCTGCAGTACGGAACGCTTGAGAGGTTCCCGAACTTTCACGTAAAAGCAAACGGAACACGTTGGTGCTGTGAGTGATAAATTCAAAAAAGGTTTCAACAGAAACACGGATGACACTGCCACCTGCATCAATACGCTTACGCGCTTGACGCATTAATTGGCGAAGTGTTAAGCCGGCTTCATCTACCATTTCTAATCCGAGCTCATCCATGTCGCTAAAATGGCGATAGAAAGAAGTTGGTGCAATACCTGCTTCACGCGCAACTTCACGTAAACTTAAATTAGAAAAGCTTTTTTCTGCACTTAACTGATTGAACGCTGCGTCAATTAAGGCTCGACGGGTTTTTTCCTTTTGAATCGCTCGAACGCCTGCCATTTGGTTTTCCTCAGTCTATGATGAATTATTTTTTATTCGCTAAAATTGATTTAACTTGCTCACTGATCGCATTTGCAACGCGTTCATAACGATTACGTAACGGAGAGCCTGGACGGTAAACAAGCGCAATAGTACGAGCCGGTTCGGGCGAATGGCAAGGAATATATTTTACCCCTTTACGTGTACCTTCATTTAACACCGCAAGTTCTGGCATAAAGGTAATACCTGCGTTGGCTGCCACCATATTACGTAAGGTTTCCAGACTCGTTGCTTGGAAGTGAGAGTCCTCTTTCGCTCCTGCCGTAAAACAATAATCTAACGCTTGATTACGTAAGCAGTGCCCATCATCTAGCATAAGCATTTCTTGCCCTTTTAAGGTATTCATGGCAATTTTGCTTTCTGACGCCCATGGATGCTGTTCTGAAACTGCTAGTAACATTTTTTCATCAAAAATGGGTACTTCGATAAACGCTTCCGTTTCGGGTACGCGAGCGACAATCGCACAATCTAAACGGCCAGTTTCTAATTGTTCTAATAGTTGGTGAGTTTGGGCTTCGTAAAGAAAAATTTCTAAATCTGGGAAAGTTTCTTTTAATGTTGGTACAATGTAAGGAAGTAGATAAGGGCCAACAGTAGGGATGAGTCCAATGTGTAATGGACCGGTCATTTCTTTACCTTGATTGCTTGCCATTTCTTTAAGTAATTTTACTTCACGTAATACAGTGCGAGCTTGCTCAACAAGTAACATACCCGATTGTGTGAAGAGCACTTTACGACTAGTGCGTTCAAGTAAAATAATGCCTAATTCATCTTCTAGTTTGCGAATTTGACCGCTTAAAGTCGGTTGGCTAACATTGCAAGAGTCCGCTGCACGACGGAAATGTTTAAACTCGGAAAGCGCTACTAAGTATTCTAAATCACGGATATTCATAGGATTCTCACTTTATAGAATATGTCAATTAAAAGGATAGAATTAATTGATTGAGACTATATCATAAAGCTATTATAATGCCTATAAAGTTTTTTAGAACAAATAAATTTAATTAACTAGAAGGAGACACACTATGTCTAATATGGAAGGAAAAAAAGTTCCACAAGTTACATTTCGTACTCGTCAAGGCGATCAATGGGTTGATGTGACCACATCTGAATTATTTGATAACAAAACAGTTGTTGTATTCTCATTACCAGGTGCTTTCACGCCAACTTGTTCATCTTCTCACTTACCACGTTATAACGAGCTTGCACCCGTTTTCAAACAACATGGTGTAGATGATATTTTAGTAGTATCAGTAAATGATACGTTTGTGATGAATGCGTGGAAAGAAGCTGAAGAAGCACATAACGTAAAATTCATTCCAGATGGTAACGGTACTTTCACTGAAGGTATGGGCATGTTAGTTGGAAAAGATGATTTAGGTTTTGGTAAACGTTCTTGGCGTTATTCTATGCTCGTAAAAAATGGCGTAGTTGAAAAAATGTTTATTGAACCAAATGAACCTGGCGATCCGTTTAAAGTATCTGATGCTGATACAATGTTGAAATACATTGCACCAAACTACCAAGTGCAAGAATCAATCGCAATTTTCACTAAACCTGGTTGCCCGTACTGTGCGAAAGCAAAACAACTTTTACATGATAAAGGTTTAAGCTTTGAAGAGATTGTATTAGGTCATGATGCAACTATCGTGAGTGTACGTGCGGTTTCTGGTCGTGCAACTGTGCCACAAGTATTCATCGGTGGTAAACACATCGGCGGTAGCGATGATTTAGAAAAATACTTTGCATAATTGATTGCTAGGTAGGAAATTTTTTATATTTTTGATTATTAGGAACATAATGTAAAAGGGAGCGAAAGCTCCCTTTTTTGTTGTCTATTGTCTTGTTATGTTCTTAAGCGTTAAAACCAATGTAGCAAACTGAGATTAAAACGACATAAAAAATGATCGCACTTAACAGTAATAATTTTACGGCGAGTTTTGGTTTATGCTGATGCAATTTATAAAGTAAACGCGCAATTAAGACTAAAACAAAGGGATAAACCCAAAAGATAATCGAGAAAAGATCGATCTGAAAATCGCTCAGTGTAGGGTTTTTTACAAAAGCAGTAGAAAGCAGGGAGGCCATAGGCCACAGTAAAATGGGTAAACAAAATGCCGCAAGTCCCCAAGCGAAGCCACTAAATCCTGTCGGCATAGTTTGTTTTTTCATAATGAACCTTATATGATGAACAAAAATTAAATGAAAAAGGAATATAGCAAATGCAGCCTTTATTTGGTAGCGAAACTGATGGGATTCAAGAGAGAAAATTGGTGAAACGTTTATTAAGAAAGAAAAAAATCACGTTTATTTTGACCGCACTTTGTGCGTTGATTTATCTCTTGCAGAATATCGGATTTGAAGAGCCAATTATGGATTTATTCCATTATCCGGCTTATTCTTGGGAAGATCAGGAAGTATGGCGCTATTTCACTCATACTATTGTTCATTTATCGGTACCGCATATTTTATTTAACCTTTCGTGGTTTTGGTTATTCGGTGGCGCGATTGAACGCCGATTGGGTTCTCTCTATTTTTTATTATTAGTTTTAGTCTCAGCTGCAGTGAGTGGCGCTGTACAGAATTATTTTACCGGTCCCGCCTTTTTCGGGCTATCAGGTGTGGTTTATGCCGTGTTAGGTTATGTGTTGGTGGTAGACAAATTGCACCCGCATAGTTTTGACTTACCAGAAGGCTTTTTTACAATGTTACTGGTAGGGCTTGTATTTGGCTTTATTAGTCCGCTTTTTGGTATTAATATAGGGAACGCTGCCCACATTTCAGGCTTTATCTTAGGATTGGTTTGGGGATTTCTGCAGAGTAAAATTAAGGCTAAATCGTTTAGCTAATTCAAATTTATAGGCATTTATATGAAGCAATCATTACGCCATCAGAAAATAATTGAGCTTGTAAAGCTAAAAGGATATGCCAGCACAGAAGAGCTGGTTATCGAACTGGAAGTCAGCCCACAGACTATTAGACGAGATCTGAATATCCTTGCAGAACAAGATTTAATTCGTCGTCATCATGGTGGTGCTGCTCCTTCTTCTACCGCAGAAAATTCTGATTACATTGAACGTAAACAATTTTTCCCTTCCCAAAAAAGTGCCATTGCTCGTGAAGTGGCAAAACGTATTCCAAACGGTGCATCCTTATTTATTGATATTGGTACCACGCCTGAAGCGGTGGCTAGTGCCTTGTTAAACCATGAAAGGTTACGCATTGTGACAAATAATATCAATGCCGCTCATTTATTACGACAAAATGAAACCTTTGATATTACGATGGCGGGGGGCTCATTACGTAAGGATGGCGGAATCATTGGTGAGGCAACGGTTAATTTTATTTCGCAATTCCGTTTAGATTTTGGAATTCTGGGCATTAGTGCAATAGACCTTGATGGTTCATTGTTGGACTATGATTACCATGAAGTCCAAGTGAAACGAGCCATTATAGAAAGCTCTCGCCAAACCTTATTAGCGACCGACCATTCGAAATTCTCTCGACAAGCGATTGTGCGATTAGGGGAGCTTAAAGATGTAGATTATCTTTTCACCGATGATGTGCCAAAACAAATTGCGGATTATTTAGAAAATAGCAATACAAGGTTAGTGATTTGCAAATGATAGAAATAGGAAGTGCGGCCAAAATTGACCGCACTTTTTTGGTAAGCATCCATGCCTAGCCACTGCTGTTTCGACCAATTCAAAATTAACTTCATTCACCCAACCTCCTTATTGATGTGAGATGAAACTAATTTTGCTGCAATAGTTGTTAAATTTTAGGGATACAAATGGAGGGCAAATCATTCGACTGCCAATTCTTTATTTAGGACAACGGGGAAGGTTTGCTTGAAGAGTCAAGAAAGACTAGAGCTTGATAGATCAAGTGGGTACATCGAGATCCCTCTCTAAATGTAATTTATTTATACTGCTGTTTTGGTAAAAAGGGAATCTTAAAATTATAAATATGTGATCGAGATCACAAATTAAATGCAAAAAGAAAGCTGCTTATTTTTGTGTATAAAATAAGCAGCTATTTTATTGGTTTTTATCGATTTAAATTCACCGCGCCTTCGTAACCAAGTTGTCGCCAAGCTTCATAAACTGCAACAGCTACCGAGTTAGATAAGTTCATACTGCGGCTATTTGCTGTCATTGGGATACGGATTTTTTGTTCCATTGGCATCTTATCCAAAATAGACATTGGAATACCACGGGTTTCTGGGCCAAACATTAAATAATCCCCTAATTCAAATTGCACTTCGCTATGCGCAGGGCCGCCTTTAGTGGTGAGTGCAAAAAGACGTTTCGGTTTTTCGCTTTCTAAAAAGGCTTCAAAGGTTTTATGTTTTTTGATTTCAGCAAATTCATGATAATCCAAGCCAGAACGACGTAATTTTTTATCATCCCAGGTAAAGCCAAGTGGCTCGATTAAATGAAGACGAAAGCCAGTGTTGGCACAAAGACGAATAATATTTCCCGTATTTTGTGGAATTTCAGGTTCGTATAACACAATGTCTAACATAATGATTTCCTAATCTTTTTGATACAGGCGGTAACTCACCATACCTGTGGTTTTTTCTTTTAGTAATTGCCAATTATCAGGCGCGCTAAGCGGTTTGTCTTTTTCTGTTTCCACATAAATCAATGCATGAGGTAAGAGCCAATTCTTTTCCTCTAATAGTGCAATTGCTTGTTCTGCTAAGCCAAAATGAAAAGGTGGATCCAAAAATACCACATCAAAGTGCGGTTGATTTTGCGCTTGTTTTAAAAATTCTAAGCTATTTTGATTGATTACTTGAGCTTGTTCAGTCGTCGTTTTTAGCGTTTGTAAATTTTTCTTTAATTGATTCGCTACGGTTTTATCCAACTCTAAAAACGTCACCTGTTTCGCTTGACGAGAAAGAGCCTCCAAGCCAAGTGAGCCACTGCCCGCAAAGCAATCAAGACAATGGCTATCCACAATATAAGGCATTAACCAGTTGAATAAGGTTTCTTTCACGCGATCACCTGTAGGGCGCAAACCTTCCGCATTTAAAACTGGTAATTTTCGTCCACGCCAAAGACCCGCGATGATTCGAACTTCGCCTTTGGCATTTTGAACTTGCATTTTTTTCATAAAGAAACAGATTTTTAGTGAAAATTGTGCTTAGTTTAGACGATTTTTTGCTAGAATAGGCAGTATTTTTTAAAGATTTGTGTTTAAGAGAAGAATTTATGTCAGAAGAAAAGAAAAAAGGCGGGTTTTGGGCCTCTCTTTTTGGTCGCAATAAAAAGCAAGAAGAACAAAAAATTGAGCCAATTATTGAAGCGTCATCTGTTGAATCTGCCGATGTTTCGCCTACGGAAGAGATTGTTCACAATCGTGAGAACGTTCAATTAGAACAAGTTGAACAGGAAGAATTACAGGAGTTAGCGGAACAGCTGCAAGAGGATAAAGCTGAGAATACCGTTGTTGCGCATATTGAACCTGTTGTAGAAGAAGTGATTTCACCTGAAAGTGCGGTCAATATTGAGCCAGTTTTAGATACACCGGTGATTGAGGCAGTGGCTGAAGAGACAGAAAAAACAGAAGAAATTTCTACCGCACTTCCTGTGGAAGAACCAACAGAAAGCATTATTGAGCAAGATAATGTCGTTGAAGATCTTCCTGTTGTTGATGCTGAGATTGAGTCTGAAATTGTTGAAGATGTTAAAGATGAATTTCGTTCAGATATTAATACCGAAACGCAAGAAAAACCAAGTGAGGGAGGCTTTTTCAGTCGTTTAGTCAAAGGTTTACTCAAAACTAAACAAAATATTGGTGCAGGTTTCCGAGCGTTCTTTTTAGGTAAAAAGATTGACGATGATTTGTTTGAGGAGTTAGAAGAGCAGCTTTTAATTGCCGATATTGGCGTGCCAACAACCAATAAAATCATTAAGAATTTAACGGAGCACGCAAGCCGTAAACAGCTACAAGATGCGGAATTGCTTTACCAACAACTTAAAGTTGAAATGGTAGAAATTTTAAAACCAGTTGCAAAACCATTGGTCATTGATACGACTAAAAAGCCTTATGTTATTTTGATGGTGGGTGTAAACGGTGTAGGTAAAACAACCACAATTGGTAAGTTGGCTCGCAAATTCCAAAATGAAGGAAAATCAGTCATGTTAGCGGCAGGGGATACCTTCCGTGCTGCTGCAGTAGAACAACTCCAAGTATGGGGGGAACGTAACAATATCCCGGTTGTGGCACAAAGTACGGGGTCAGATTCGGCATCGGTAATTTTTGATGCGATGCAATCTGCCGCGGCACGTAACATTGATATTTTAATTGCGGATACGGCAGGCCGTTTACAAAATAAAAATAATCTCATGGATGAATTAAAGAAAATTGTTCGTGTCATGAGAAAATACGATGAAACCGCACCGCACGAAATCATGCTTACCTTAGATGCGGGTACAGGACAGAATGCAATTAGCCAAGCCAAACTCTTTAATGAAGCGGTTGGGTTAACGGGTATTACATTAACTAAATTAGATGGCACAGCAAAAGGTGGGGTAATTTTCGCCATTGCAGATCAGTTTAATTTACCAATTCGTTATATTGGTGTGGGTGAAAAGATTGAAGATTTACGTGAATTTAATGCAGAAGAATTTATTGAAGCGTTGTTCGTTCACGAAAATGAAGAATAAAAAGGAATAATAAAGTGATTCGATTTTCAAATGTTTCTAAAGCTTATCACGGTGCGACTCAGCCGGCCTTGCAGGGCTTGAATTTTCATCTTCCTGTTGGAAGTATGACTTATCTTGTTGGGCATTCAGGCGCGGGTAAAAGTACCTTGCTTAAATTGATTATGGGTATGGAGAAAGCGAACGCCGGTAATATTTGGTTTAATGGCCATGATATTACGCGTTTGTCTAAGTATGAAATCCCCTTTTTACGTCGTCAAATCGGCATGGTTCACCAAGATTACCGTTTATTAACGGATCGTAGTGTGGCAGAAAATGTGGCATTGCCATTGATTATTGCTGGCATGAATCCGAAAGAAGCACATACGCGCGCATTGGTTGCACTAGATCGAGTGGGCTTACGTAGTAAAGCGAATTATATGCCTCCACAAATTTCAGGTGGGGAGCAACAACGTGTGGATATCGCGCGTGCCATTGTGCATAAACCGCAACTTTTATTAGCCGATGAGCCAACAGGTAACTTAGATGGTGAACTTTCTTTAGGGATTTTCAATCTGTTTGAAGAGTTTAATCGTTTAGGCATGACGGTGTTAATTGCGACACACGATATCAATTTAATTCAACAAAAACCAAAACCATGTCTTGTACTTGAACAAGGCTACTTACGCTATTAAGGATAAAAAATGACAAGACGTATTGATGCTTCTTTTGGCGTGCAAACTGCTTATACTTTGCGTTCTGTGTTGAACGATTTAGTAAAACGTAAATTTGGTACATTGCTAACAATTTTAGTTATTGCCGTGTCTCTTACGATTCCAACGGTGAGCTATTTGTTATGGAAAAATTTACACTTAGCAACAACTCAATTTTATCCGGAAAGCGAACTCACGATCTATTTACATAAAAATTTAAGTGAAGAAGATGCTAACTTAGTGGTAGAAAAAATCCGTCAGCAAGAAGGTGTGGAATCGTTAAATTATGTTTCTCGTCAAGACAGTTTGAAAGAATTTAAAAGTTGGTCTGGTTTTGGTGAAGAGTTAGAAATTTTAGATGACAACCCATTGCCGGCAGTGGTGATGGTGAAACCATCTAAAGCGTTTAATGAATCAGAAAAACGAGCTGAGTTACGCGCAAATTTAAATAAAATTAAAGGTGTGCAAGAAGTTCGACTAGATAACGATTGGATGGAAAAATTGACCGCACTTTCGTGGCTTTTCGCACACGTGGCAATTTTCTGCACAGTGTTAATGACAATAGCCGTATTCCTGGTTATCGGAAATAGCATTCGTTCCGATGTTTATAGCAGTCGTGCAAGTATTGATGTGATGAAGTTATTAGGTGCAACGGATCAATTTATTCTTCGCCCTTATCTTTATACCGGTATGATTTATGCTGTGCTAGGTGGATTTGTCGCAGCCGTATTTAGTAGTCTTATTGTGGGTTACTTTACTTCAGCTGTGAAATATGTAACGGATATCTTTGCGGTCACCTTTGAGCTCAATGGATTAGGCGTAGGTGAGCTGATCTTCTTATTAGTAAGCTGCTTGATTATGGGCTATGTTGGCGCTTGGATTGCAGCAACAAGACATATTGCAATGTTAGATAACAAGCTGTAGATTTCATTTTATAAAAGTGCGGTCATTTTTTCAGGTGAAAATACTCGAGAAAATGACCGAACTTTTTTACTTGTGGAAATTAATTGAACAAAAAGCTTGCATAATTAGGCGTTTTTGTGTAATATCCACGGGCTTTCAGATATTGAAAGCCGTTTAATGTAATCATTTATTAAACGAGTATTACGATATGTAATACTAACAATGTTTCCGATTTGGAGACTATAAATAGGTCAGCTGCACTTCCTTTTCTATTTTGAAGTTAGAAGAGTGATGGTGTCAGTTTTGTTATTAGCTAAATTTATTGGAGCTCTGGTCTAATGCAGAACCAAAGAATCCGTATCCGCTTAAAAGCTTTCGATCACCGTTTGATCGATCAATCTACTGCGGAGATCGTAGAAACAGCTAAACGTACTGGTGCACAAGTTCGTGGTCCAATCCCTTTACCAACTCGTAAAGAGCGTTTCACCGTGTTGATTTCTCCACACGTGAACAAAGACGCGCGTGATCAATACGAAATTCGTACACACAAACGTTTAGTAGATATCGTAGAGCCAACAGAAAAAACTGTTGATGCATTAATGCGTTTAGATTTGGCTGCCGGTGTGGACGTGCAGATCAGCCTAGGTTAATTAAGAGGTTATTACAATGATTGGTTTAGTCGGTCGTAAAGTTGGTATGACCCGTATCTTCAATGAAGACGGTGTTTCTGTACCAGTTACCGTTATCGAAATCGAAGCCAACCGCGTAACTCAAGTTAAAACTCTTGAAAACGATGGCTATACTGCAGTTCAAGTTACTACTGGTTCTAAAAAAGCGAATCGTGTAACTAAACCTGAAGCAGGCCATTTCGTGAAAGCAGGTGTTGAAGCTGGTCGCGGTTTATGGGAATTTCGTACTGAAGGTGAAGAATTCACTTTAGGTCAAGAAATCAATGTTGACATCTTTGCAGATGTTAAAAAAGTAGATGTTACTGGTACTTCTAAAGGTAAAGGTTTCCAAGGTGGTGTTAAACGTTGGAACTTCCGTACTCAAGATGCTACACACGGTAACTCTTTATCACATCGTGTACTTGGTTCTATTGGTCAAAACCAAACTCCAGGTCGTGTGTTTAAAGGTAAAAAAATGGCAGGACATTTAGGTGCTGAGCGTGTAACCGTTCAATCACTTGAAGTTGTTCGTGTAGATGCTGAACGTAAATTGCTATTAGTAAAAGGTTCTGTACCTGGTGCTATCAATGGCGATGTTATCGTTAAGCCGGCAGTTAAAGCATAAGTCTAGGAGATAGAGATGGAATTACAAGTTGTAGGTGCAAACGCACTAACTGTTTCTGAAACTACCTTCGGACGTGAGTTTAACGAAGCTTTGATTCACCAAGTTGTTGTTGCTTATGCAGCAGGTGCTCGTCAAGGTACTCGTGCGCAAAAAACTCGTGCTGAAGTGTCTGGTTCAGGTAAAAAACCTTGGCGTCAAAAAGGTACAGGTCGTGCTCGTTCTGGTGATATCAAATCACCAATCTGGCGTTCTGGTGGTACAACCTTCGCGGCTAAACCACAAGATCACAGCCAAAAAGTGAACAAGAAAATGTACCGTGGTGCTATCAAAAGCATTCTTTCTGAATTAGTTCGTCAAGACCGTTTGGTTGTTGTTGAAAAATTCGAATTAGATGCACCAAAAACTAAAGTATTAGTACAAAAATTAAAAGATTTAGCAGTTGAAGATGCGTTAATTATCACAGCAAGTTTAGATGAAAATCTATTCTTAGCGGCACGTAACTTATATAAAGTTGATGTACGTGATGTTCAAGGTATCGATCCAGTTAGCTTAATCGCTTTCGATAAAGTGATTGTTACTGTTGACGCTGTGAAACAAATTGAGGAGATCCTAGCATGAGTCAAGAACGTTTGCTAAGCGTGCTACGTGCACCGCACATCTCTGAAAAAGCAACTAACAATGCTGAAAAATCTAACACTGTTGTACTTAAAGTTGCTTTAGATGCGAACAAAGCTGAAATTGCTGCTGCTGTTGCTCAATTATTTGAAGTAAAAGTTGACTCAGTTCGTACTGTGGTTGTTAAAGGTAAAACTAAACGCCGTGGTAACAAAATGGGTCGTCGCAGCGACTGGAAAAAAGCTTATGTAACTTTAGCCGAAGGCCAAAACTTGGACTTCGTGGACAGTGCAGAGTAATCGGAGGAAATTAGAGAATGGCTATCGTTAAATGTAAGCCGACCTCCGCTGGTCGTCGTCACGTTGTTAAAATCGTGAACCCTGAATTATACAAGGGTAAACCTTACGCGCCTCTTCTAGATACTAAATCTAAAACTGGTGGTCGTAACAATTATGGTCGTATTACCACTCGCCACATCGGTGGTGGTCATAAACAACATTACCGTTTAATCGATTTCAAACGTAACAAGTTAGATATCCCAGCGGTTGTTGAACGTTTAGAATATGATCCAAACCGTTCAGCTAACATTGCTTTAGTGCTTTATAAAGATGGTGAACGCCGTTATATCTTAGCACCTAAAGGTTTGTCAGTTGGCGATCAAATCCAATCTGGCGTTAACTCACCAATTAAAGTGGGTAACTCATTACCAATGCGTAATATCCCAGTTGGTTCAACAGTACATAACGTTGAATTAAAACCAGGTAAAGGCGGTCAAATCGCTCGTTCTGCTGGTGCTTATGTACAAATCATCGCTCGTGAAGGCAACTACGTAACTTTACGTTTACGTTCAGGCGAAATGCGTAAAGTATTAGCTGAATGTGTTGCTACAATCGGTGAAGTTGGTAACTCAGAACATATGCTTCGCGTATTGGGTAAAGCTGGTGCTAACCGCTGGAGAGGCATTCGCCCTACAGTTCGTGGTACTGCAATGAACCCAGTAGATCACCCACACGGTGGTGGTGAAGGTCGTAACTTTGGTAAACACCCAGTAACTCCTTGGGGCGTTCAAACTAAAGGTAAGAAAACTCGTCACAACAAACGTACTGATAAATATATCGTACGTCGTCGTGGCAAATAATTTAAATTAATAAGAGGATAAGCCATGCCACGTTCTCTCAAGAAAGGTCCTTTCCTTGACCTACACTTGTTGAAGAAGGTAGAGAAGGCGGTGGAAAGCGGGGATAAAAAACCAATCAAAACTTGGTCCCGTCGTTCAATGATCATTCCTTCAATGATCGGATTGACCATCGCAGTCCATAATGGTCGTCAGCACGTTCCTGTTTATGTATCTGATGAAATGATCGGCCATAAATTAGGTGAATTTGCACCGACTCGTACATACCGCGGTCACGCGGCAGATAAGAAAGCTAAGAAATAAGAGGTAAATAGATGGAAACTATCGCAAAACATCGTTACGCTCGCACTTCTGCCCAAAAAGCTCGCTTAGTTGCCGATTTAATTCGTGGTAAAAAAGTTGCGCAAGCATTAGAAATCTTAACTTTTACTAACAAAAAAGCTGCGGCTTTAGTGAAAAAAGTATTAGAGTCTGCTATTGCTAACGCAGAGCATAATGATGGTGCAGATATCGATGATCTTAAAGTTGCTAAAATCTTCGTTGACGAAGGTCCTAGCATGAAACGTGTTATGCCACGTGCTAAAGGTCGTGCAGATCGTATTTTAAAACGTACTAGCCACATCACTGTGGTTGTGTCAGATCGTTAATAAGTAGAGGAATAGCAATGGGTCAAAAAGTAAATCCAAATGGTATTCGCCTAGGTATTGTAAAACCTTGGAACTCTACTTGGTTCGCGAATACACAAGATTTCGCCGACAATCTTGACGGTGACTTCAAAGTACGCAAATTCTTAACTAAAGAATTAGCAAACGCTTCGGTTTCACGTATTACTATTGAGCGTCCAGCGAAAAGTATTCGTGTAACAATTCACACAGCTCGCCCTGGTATCGTTATCGGTAAAAAAGGTGAAGATGTTGAAAAATTACGTAACGCAGTATCTCAAATCGCTGGCGTTCCGGCTCAAATCAACATTGCTGAAGTGAAAAAACCGGAATTAGATGCAAAATTAGTTGCAGACAGCATCGCTTCTCAATTAGAACGTCGTGTAATGTTCCGTCGTGCTATGAAACGTGCGGTACAAAGCGCAATGCGTTTAGGTGCTAAAGGTATCAAAGTTGAAGTTAGCGGTCGTTTAGGTGGTGCAGAAATCGCACGTTCTGAATGGTATCGTGAAGGTCGTGTACCTCTACATACTCTTCGTGCGGACATCGATTATAACACTGCAGAAGCTCATACTACATACGGCGTAATCGGCGTTAAAGTATGGATCTTCAAAGGTGAAATTTTGGGTGGAATGGCTGCAGTTGCGCAATCAGAACAACAACCTGCCGACAAGCCTAAAAAGGCTCCACGTGGCAAAGGTCGTAAGTAAGGAGAAACGCTAAATGTTGCAACCAAAACGTACAAAATTCCGTAAAGTTCACAAAGGCCGTAACCGTGGTATCGCGGGTGGTACTGAAGTTAGCTTCGGTACATTCGGGTTAAAAGCAGTTGGTCGTGGTCGTTTAACCGCTCGTCAAATTGAAGCGGCTCGTCGTGCAATGACACGTGCAGTTAAACGTCAAGGTAAAATCTGGATCCGTGTTTTCCCAGATAAACCAATTACTGAAAAACCATTAGAAGTCCGTATGGGTAAAGGTAAAGGTAACGTTGAGTACTGGGTAGCCTTAATCCAACCGGGTAAAGTACTTTATGAAATGGATGGTGTGTCAGAAGAGATCGCAAGACAAGCATTTGCATTAGCAGCTGCTAAATTGCCAATCAAGACTACCTTCGTAACTAAGACGGTGATGTAATGAAAGCTCAAGATTTACGTACAAAAAGTGTTGAAGAGCTGAATAATGAATTAGTGAACCTTTTAGGTGAACAATTCAAATTGCGTATGCAAACAGCCACCGGTCAGCTTCAACAAACCCATCAGGCTAAACAAGTGCGTCGTGATATCGCACGCATTAAGACTATTTTAACTGAGAAGGCGGGTGAGTAATGACTGATAAAATTCGTAGCGTACAAGGTAAAGTTGTTAGCGACAAAATGGAAAAATCTTTCGTTGTTGCTATTGAACGTAAGGTAAAACACCCGTTATACGGTAAATTTATCCGTCGTACAACTAAATTACACGTACACGATGAGAACAACGAAGCCAAATTAGGTGATGTAGTAGAGATTCGCGAATGTCGTCCTCTCTCTAAAACTAAATCTTGGACTTTAGTTCGTGTTGTTGAGAAAGCTGTTATTGCTTAATTAACAAATTAAAAAATAAAAGCCAATGGTTATGCCGTTGGCTTTTTTCTTTCCAAGACTTGCTAAAAAGTCATGAAAATTTGACCGCACTTTAAATACGCTAATTTAAGCATAAAATTTTAATTGCGTTTCTAGCTTGATTTTGGTAAACTCCGCCACCTATCCGCCATATATCTTTATAAGGCATGGGTAGGTTCGTCCCGCAAGGGTGTATTATTAACTTAACGGAGCATAAAATATGATCCAAGAACAGACTATGCTGGATGTTGCTGATAACTCAGGTGCTCGCAGCGTAATGTGTATCAAGGTTCTAGGTGGATCGCACCGTCGTTATGCTGCTATTGGTGATATCATCAAAGTTACTGTAAAAGAAGCAATTCCACGCGGTAAAGTTAAAAAAGGTGATGTATTAAAAGCAGTTGTTGTGCGCACCAAGAAGGGTGTTCGTCGCCCAGACGGATCAGTCATTCGCTTCGATGGTAACGCTTGTGTAATTTTAAACAATAACACAGAGCAACCAATCGGTACTCGTATTTTTGGACCGGTGACTCGTGAACTTCGTTCTGAGAAATTCATGAAGATCATTTCTTTGGCACCAGAAGTACTGTAAGGAGAAGTGAGAAATGGCTGCAAAAATTCGTCAAAACGATGAAGTAATCGTACTTGCCGGTAAAGACAAAGGCAAGCGTGGCAAGGTAACTAAAGTGTTACCAAACGGTAAAGTGTTTGTTGAAGGTATCAACATCATCACTAAACATGAAAAACCAGTTCCTGCTTTAGGACAAGCTGGTGGCTTAGTGAAAAAAGAAGCGGCTATCGATGCTTCTAATGTTGCGATTTTCAATCCAAAAACAAACAAAGCTGACCGTGTAGGTTTTAGATTCGAAGACGGCAAAAAAGTACGTTTCTTCAAATCTAACAATGAAATTATCTAACAAACTGGAGTAATGCGATGGCGAAACTGCATGATTACTACAGAGATCAAGTAGTAAACGAGTTAAAAAATAAATTCGGCTACAAATCTGTCATGCAAGTCCCACGAATCGAAAAGATTACCCTGAATATGGGTGTGGGTGAAGCATTGACCGATAAGAAATTGCTAGACAACGCAGTAGCGGACTTAGCAGCAATTAGCGGTCAAAAACCTTTAGTAACTAAAGCTCGTAAATCTGTTGCTGGCTTTAAAATCCGTCAGGGATATCCAATCGGTTGTAAAGTAACACTACGCGGTGAGCGTATGTGGGAGTTCTTTGAACGTTTAATTACAATTGCTGTTCCACGTATTCGTGACTTCCGCGGTTTAAGCGCGAAATCATTTGATGGTCGTGGTAACTACAGCATGGGTGTGCGTGAACAAATCATCTTCCCTGAAATTGATTACGATAAAGTAGATCGTGTACGTGGTTTAGATATCACTATCACAACTACTGCTAAGAATGATGAAGAAGGTCAAGCACTACTTGCTGCCTTTAATTTCCCATTCCGTAAATAAGGCAGGTTATAATGGCAAAACAATCAATGAAAGCACGCGATGTAAAACGCGTTAAATTGGCTGAAAAATTCTTCGCTAAACGTGCAGAATTAAAGAAAATCATTTCTGATGTCAATGCCTCTGACGAAGATCGTTGGAATGCAGTGTTAAAATTACAAACTTTACCACGTGATTCTAGCCCTAGTCGTCAACGTAACCGTTGCCGCCAAACTGGACGTCCTCACGGCGTTTTACGTAAGTTTGGTTTAAGCCGTATTAAGGTTCGTGAAGCTGCTATGCGCGGCGAGATCCCTGGCCTTAGAAAAGCGAGCTGGTAATATACCACTTTATTTTGGAATCGGAGAAAAAGTACAATGAGTATGCAAGATCCAATCGCAGATATGTTGACCCGTATTCGTAACGGTCAAGCTGCGAACAAAGTTGCAATCAATATGCCTTCTTCCAAGCTAAAAGTGGCAATTGCCAATGTATTAGCTGCTGAAGGTTATATCGAAAGCGTTAAAGTTTTAGAAGGTGCAAAACCTGAATTGGAAATTACTTTAAAATATTTCCAAGGCAAACCGGTTGTAGAAAGCATCCAACGTGTAAGCCGTCCTGGTCTTCGTATTTACAAACGTAAAGACGAATTACCAAAAGTTATGGGTGGTTTAGGTGTTGCTGTAATTTCTACATCTAAAGGTGTTATGACTGACCGTGCAGCTCGTCAAGCGGGCTTAGGCGGTGAGATCATCTGTTACGTAGCTTAATAGAGGGGTAGGAAAATGTCTCGTGTTGCAAAGGCACCTGTTAATATTCCTGCCGGCGTTGAAGTTAAACTCGACGGTCAGCTATTAACAGTAAAAGGAAAAAATGGCGAGTTATCTCGCACAATTCATCACTCAGTTGAAGTTAAACAAGATAATGGTCAATTTACTTTCACTCCACGTGAAGGTTTTGTTGAAGCGAATGCTCAATCGGGTACAGCTCGTGCATTAGTTAATGC
This sequence comes from Parahaemophilus parainfluenzae, assembly GCA_032568935.1. GTDB lineage: Bacteria > Pseudomonadota > Gammaproteobacteria > Enterobacterales > Pasteurellaceae > Haemophilus_D > Haemophilus_D parainfluenzae_AE. Next base: position 13,704 of record JAWHBY010000011.1, on the reverse strand, counting down.
AATGGTTATCGGTGTTACTGAAGGCTTCACTAAGAAATTACAACTAGTGGGTGTTGGTTACAGAGCTCAAGTTAAAGGCAACGTAGTTGCATTAAGCTTAGGTTTCTCTCACCCTGTGGAGCACACTTTACCAGCAGGTATTACTGCTGAATGCCCTTCACAAACGGAAATCGTTTTAAAAGGTGCTGACAAGCAGTTAATTGGTCAAGTTGCAGCAGATATTCGTGCTTATCGCCGTCCTGAACCTTATAAAGGTAAAGGTGTACGTTACTCTGATGAAGTAGTACGTATGAAAGAGGCTAAGAAGAAATAATTAAGGTAACACTATGGATAAGAAATCAGCTCGTATCCGTCGTGCAGCTCGTGCACGTCATATGATGAGAGAGCAAGGTGTAACTCGTCTAGTTATTCACCGTACTCCGCGTCATATCTACGCACAAGTTATTGCACCAAACGGTTCAGAAGTGCTTGCCGCTGCTTCAACTGTTGAAAAAGCAATTCGTGAGCAAGTTAAATATACCGGTAATAAAGATGCCGCAGCAGTAGTAGGTAAACTTGTTGCTGAGCGCGCATTAGCAAAAGGCGTTAAAGACGTTGCTTTTGACCGTTCCGGTTTTAAATATCATGGTCGTGTCCAAACTTTAGCGGACGCTGCACGTGAAGCTGGTCTACAGTTCTAATGAGGTAAATTGAGATGTCAAACATCGAAAAACAAGCTGGTGAACTGCAAGAGAAGCTAATCGCAGTAAACCGTGTATCAAAAACTGTAAAAGGTGGTCGTATTATGAGCTTTACTGCTTTAACAGTAGTAGGCGATGGTAACGGTCGCGTAGGTTTTGGTTATGGTAAAGCTCGCGAAGTTCCGGCAGCGATCCAAAAAGCGATGGAAAAAGCACGTCGCAATATGATTAATGTCGCTTTAAACGAAGGTACATTACAACACCCAGTTAAAGGTGTTCACACTGGTTCTCGCGTATTTATGCAACCAGCTAGCGAAGGTACAGGTATCATCGCTGGTGGTGCAATGCGTTCAGTGTTAGAAGTTGCTGGTGTACGTAACGTTCTTTCTAAAGCGTATGGTTCAACCAACCCAATCAACGTTGTTCGTGCAACTATTGATGCATTAGCAAATATGAAATCACCAGAAATGGTTGCTGCTAAACGTGGCAAAACCGTTGATGAAATTTTGGGGTAATTGATAATGGCTAAAACTATTAAAGTAACTCAAGTTCGTAGCTCAATTGCTCGTTTACCGAAGCACAAAGCTACCTTGCGTGGTCTTGGTCTTCGCCATATGCACCATACTGTTGAGTTAATCGATACTCCGGCAGTACGTGGTATGATTAACCAAGTTTCATACATGGTTAAAGTGGAGGAGTAAGAGAATGCGTTTAAATACTCTATCTCCGGCTGAAGGTGCTAAGCACAGCGCAAAACGCCTTGGTCGTGGTATTGGTTCAGGTTTAGGAAAAACTGGTGGTCGTGGTCATAAAGGTCAAAAATCTCGTACTGGCGGCGGTGTTCGTCGCGGTTTCGAGGGTGGCCAAATGCCATTATACCGTCGTTTACCAAAATTTGGTTTCACTTCAATGAAATCAGCAGTAACTGCTGAAGTTCGTTTAAACGAATTAACAAAAGTTGAAGGGAATGTTGTCACTTTAGAAGCATTAAAAGCTGCAAACATTTTAACTAAAGATATTCAATTCGCTAAAGTTATCTTAGCTGGTGAAGTGAAATCTGCAGTTACTGTGCGTGGTTTACGTGTAACTAAAGGTGCAAAAGCAGCAATCGAAGCTGCTGGCGGTTCAGTTGAGGAATAATTAGCAAATGGCTAAACAACCAGGTTATCAAAGCAGAAGTACTAATAGTGGTACTGGTGAACTAAAAAGCAGATTGCTTTTTGTATTAGGTGCACTTATCGTTTATCGTATTGGTTCTTTTATTCCGCTTCCTGGTATTGATGCCGCCGTGCTAGCTCAATTAGTTGAACAACAAAAAGGCACCATCATTGATATGTTAAACATGTTCTCTGGTGGTGCATTGAGCCGAGCATCAATTTTAGCATTAGGTATTATGCCGTATATCTCGGCATCTATCGTGATGCAATTGCTTGCTACGGTTTCACCTGCCTTAGCAGAATTGAAAAAAGAAGGCGCAGCAGGACAAAGAAAAATCACCAAGTATACTCGTTATGCAACGGTGGTTTTTGCTACTATCCAAGCTATCGCAATTTCTACCGGTTTACCGAATATGTTGCCACAGTTAGTGCCAAATATCGGTTTTACTTTTTACTTCACTGCAGTAGTGAGTCTTGTAACCGGAACCATGTTCTTAATGTGGTTAGGTGAGCAAATTACTGAAAGAGGTATTGGTAACGGTATCTCAATTCTTGTTTTTGGTGGTATTGTTGCAGGATTGCCGCATGCAATCATCGAAACAGTTGAGCAAGCTCGTCAAGGACAAATGCATCCTTTAGTTCTTCTACTAATCGCTGCTATTGTTTTTGCAGTAACTTACTTTGTTGTCTTCGTAGAACGTGGACAACGTAGAATTCGTGTTGAATATGCTAAGCGTCAACAAGGACGTCAAATTTTAGGTGGTCATTCAACTCACTTACCATTAAAAGTTAATATGGCAAACGTAATGCCAGCAATTTTTGCTTCAAGCATTATTTTATTCCCTGCGACATTGACACAATGGTTTGGTCAGAATGATAAGTTTGAGTGGTTAAATGACTTATCAATGTTGTTGAATCCTGGACAACCTTTATATCTTCTTGTTTATGCGGTAGCGATTATTTTCTTCAGTTTCTTCTACACTGCAATGCAATATAATCCACGTGATACAGCAGATAATCTAAAAAAATCTGGTGCATTTATCCCAGGAATTAGACCAGGTGAACAAACATCTCGTTACATTGATAAAGTAATGACTCGCTTAACATTAATCGGCGGTCTTTATGTAACGTTCGTATGTTTAGTCCCTTACATTATGACATCAGCATGGGATGTTAAATTCTACTTCGGTGGTACTTCCTTATTAATCGTTGTTGTTGTAATTATGGATTTTATCGTGCAAGTTCAGAGTCACTTAATGTCGTCTCAATATGAATCTGCGTTAAAAAAAGCAAACCTTAAAGGTTTTGGACAGTAATTGTTCATTTAAGTAAAAAGGATAAGCAATGAAAGTTCGTGCTTCCGTTAAGAAGATGTGTCGTAACTGTAAAATTGTTAAACGTGAAGGTGTTGTTCGCGTATTGTGTAGCGACCCTAAACATAAACAACGTCAAGGTTAATTAACATTTCTTCTTGCAAAGAACCGGTTGAGTAGTTATACTACTCAACTCATTTATGTCCTTGGTATTCTGTTTGAGTATCCTGAAAACGGGCTTTTCAAGATCAGAATACCAAATTAGTTAAAATAATAGGAGTGCATAGTGGCCCGTATTGCAGGCATTAACATTCCTGATCACAAACACGCTGTAATCGCTTTAACTGCAATTTACGGTATCGGTAAAACTCGTTCTAAAAGCATTTGTGCTGCAGCGGGTATTGCTGAAGATGTTAAGATCAGCGAATTGTCTGAAGAGCAGATTGACAAACTGCGTGACGAAGTTGGTAAATTTACCGTTGAAGGTGACTTACGTCGTGAAGTAACACTAAACATCAAACGTCTTTTAGACTTAGGTTGTTACCGTGGTTTACGTCATCGTCGTAGTTTACCGGTACGTGGTCAACGTACTAAAACTAATGCGCGTACCCGTAAGGGTCCACGTAAGCCGATCAAAAAATAGTCGGGGTAAATAAAGAATGGCTAAAACACCAGTTCGTGCACGTAAACGTGTAAAAAAACAAGTTGTAGATGGCGTAGCACACATTCACGCATCTTTCAATAACACAATCGTTACCATTACTGACCGTCAAGGTAATGCTTTAGCTTGGGCTACAGCAGGTGGTTCAGGTTTCCGTGGTTCTCGTAAATCTACCCCGTTCGCTGCACAAGTTGCTGCAGAACGTTGTGCTGAAATCGTTAAAGAATTCGGCTTAAAGAACTTGGAAGTTATGGTTAAAGGTCCGGGTCCGGGTCGTGAATCAACAATCCGTGCATTAAATGCAGCGGGTTTCCGTATCACGAACATCACTGATGTGACTCCGATTCCTCATAACGGTTGTCGTCCACCGAAAAAACGTCGTGTTTAATGGCGTAATAGGATAGTTGGAGAAAGAAAATGGCAAGATATTTGGGCCCTAAACTCAAGCTCAGCCGTCGTGAAGGCACTGATTTATTTCTTAAATCAGGTGTGCGTGCGATTGATTCAAAATGTAAAATTGATACAGCACCAGGTCAACACGGTGCTCGTAAACCGCGTTTGTCTGACTATGGTAGTCAATTACGTGAAAAACAAAAAGTTCGTCGTATCTATGGTATTTTAGAACGTCAATTCCGTAACTACTATAAAGAAGCAAACCGTTTAAAAGGTAATACTGGTGAAAACTTACTAGTATTATTAGAAGGTAGATTGGATAACGTTGTTTATCGCATGGGATTTGCTGCAACTCGCGCAGAAGCTCGTCAATTAGTGAGCCACAAAGCGATTGTCGTAAATGGTCGTGTTGTAAATATCCCATCTTTCCAAGTTTCTGTAAATGATGTTGTTGCTGTTCGTGAGAAATCTAAAAAACAAGCACGTATTAAAGCATCATTAGAATTAGCAGAACAAAGAGAAAAACCAACTTGGTTAGAAGTTGATTCTGCAAAAATGGAAGGTGTGTTCAAACGTGTTCCTGAACGTTCTGATTTATCAGCAGACATTAACGAACATCTGATCGTTGAGCTTTACTCTAAATAATAGTTAAGCTTAAAAGCAAAGAGAGGATAAAATGCAGGGTTCTGTTACAGAATTTTTAAAGCCACGCTTAGTAGATATCGAGCAAATTAGCTCTACTCATGCTAAGGTGATCTTAGAACCGTTAGAGCGTGGCTTTGGTCATACTCTAGGGAATGCATTACGTCGTATCCTTCTGTCTTCAATGCCAGGTTGTGCTGTAACTGAAGTAGAAATTGATGGCGTACTGCACGAATATAGTAGTAAAGAAGGTGTTCAGGAAGATATTCTTGAAGTTCTTTTAAACCTTAAAGGTCTAGCGGTTAAAGTACAGAATAAAGATGATGTTATTCTGACATTAAATAAATCTGGAATTGGCCCTGTTGTTGCAGCAGATATCACCCACGATGGTGATGTTGAGATTGTTAATCCATCACATGTAATCTGTCACTTAACAGACGAAAACGCATCTATTAATATGCGTATTCGTGTTCAACGTGGTAGAGGTTATGTACCTGCATCTGCTCGTACTCATTCACAAAATGAAGATCGTCCAATCGGTCGTTTATTAGTAGACGCTTGTTATAGCCCGGTTGACCGTATTGCTTACAATGTTGAAGCAGCACGTGTTGAACAACGTACTGACTTAGATAAACTAGTTATCGAGTTAGAAACTAACGGGACTATTGATCCGGAAGAAGCAATTCGTCGTGCAGCAACAATTTTAGCAGAGCAACTCGATGCATTCGTTGATTTGCGTGATGTTCGTCAACCTGAAGTCAAGGAAGAAAAACCGGAATTCGATCCGATTTTATTACGTCCTGTTGATGACTTAGAGTTGACAGTTCGTTCTGCTAACTGTTTGAAAGCAGAAACAATTCACTATATCGGTGACTTAGTACAACGTACAGAAGTTGAGTTATTAAAAACGCCTAATCTTGGTAAGAAATCTCTTACTGAAATTAAAGACGTTCTCGCTTCACGTGGTTTGTCACTTGGTATGCGCCTTGAGAATTGGCCACCAGCAAGTATTGCTGAAGACTAGTTTGGTCATAGGTTAAGATTTTTCTGAGAAGGATAAGATCATGCGCCATCGTAAGAGTGGTCGTCAACTAAACCGTAATAGCAGCCATCGCCAAGCGATGTTTCGTAACTTAGCAAGTGCTTTAGTTAGTCATGAAATCATCAAGACTACTTTACCAAAAGCTAAAGAATTACGTCGTGTAGTTGAACCGTTAATTACATTAGCAAAAGAAGATAGCGTTGCAAACCGTCGTTTAGCATTCGCTCGTACTCGTAACATTGAAACTGTTGCGAAATTATTCAATGAATTAGGTCCACGTTTTGCTCAACGTGCAGGTGGTTACACCCGTATCTTAAAATGTGGTTTCCGTGCAGGTGACAACGCTCCAATGGCATACATTGAGTTAGTTGATCGTCCAGAAGTTGCAGAAGCAGCAGCGGAATAATAATTTGTTATAAAATGAAAAGGCTCACTAATGTGAGCCTTTTTTATATTTCTTTTTCTAGAATTCAGCTTCAGCTCTGAATGTCATTTTTTCACCTGTCATAGGATGAGTAATCGTAAGTTCTTCTGCATGTAAGCATAGGCGAAGTGACATCGCTTTAGCTTGTGGGTGAGAATAAAATTTGTCACCTAAAATAGGATGTCCTAGTGCGAGTGTATGTAAACGTAGTTGATGTGAACGTCCTGTGATTGGTGTCAGTTTAACTCGAGTGCAGTTAGTCGGTAATCTTTCTAGAACTTCATAAAACGTGACCGCTCTTTTACCAAATACAAAATCAATGCGTTGACGCGGGCGATTTTCCCAATCACAAATCATGGGAAGATTAATTTCCCCACTATCTTGTTCTAAGTGCCCCCACACTAACGCTTGATAATATTTTTTGGGCTCACGTTCACGAAATTGACGTTTCAACTCTTTATCTGCCGCTTTACTTAATGCAAATAGAATAATCCCACTTGTGGCCATATCTAAACGGTGTACAGGTTCACAAAATCCAAATTTCTCTTTTACCCGGCTCATTGCACTATCGTAGTATTCAGGTTGATTGCCAGGAACTGAAAGTAAACCACTTGGTTTGTTTACCACGCAGATATGATTATCTTGATAGATAATATCTAAATACGGTTCTAAAGGGGGATGGTATTCAATAAGTGCCATATTATTCCTTGTTTATCACTATTACCCGAAGGCTATCTAATCGCCAACTTGCTTTACTTAACTCTTCCAGAGAAAGCACGCGTTGTTTTTCTAATACATCAATTTCCGCCTGACGAATACTTTTATTTACAGCTTTCAAGGCGAGAAGTCGATTGAGCTCAGAGGTCAATGTTTGATCTGCTAATTTACTGGCTTCTCGAATTTGAGCTTGTGCAATTTCAGTTATTTTGTGATCGCCTAGTTTAATTAATTGCTCAATATTTGGACGAGCCATTTTGATCATTTTATTCGTAATATCTTTACCTAGCGGCTTAAGTTTATTTTGCAATGTATCAAAATTAACTTGTCCGGCGAGATCGTTTCCTTTGCTATCCAGCAATAAGCGAACAGGTGTAGGTGGAAGAAAACGATTCAGTTGCAAACCTTTTGGTGATTGGCTTTCAATCATATAGATCAATTCAACCAGTAGCGTGCCAGCAGGCAGCTGTTTATTGACTAATAATGCCATTGATGCTTTGCCAATGTCACCAGAAGCGATTAAATCAATGCCTTGGCGTATCATTGGGTGATCCCAGGTAAGAAATTCTAATTCTTCACGCGCAAGAGCAAGTTGTCGGTCAAAGGTTACTGTGACACCTTCTTCTTTTAGTCCTGGAAAATCGGGAACAAGCATGGTGCCCGTTGGCGTGATGACAATGCTGTTTTCACCTAAATCATCTTGCTCTAGGCCAATAATATCAAATAAATTCAGTGCAAAATCGACTAATTGTGGCGAATTATCTGTTTGAGCAATTTCTGCCGCAAGTCGTTGTGCTTTTTCACCACCATTAGAATTTAATTCTAACAAACGATCACGACCTTTTTCCAAGGCTAAACGCAATGCTTTTGCTTGTTTTTGCGTTTGGAGAATGAGTTGCTCAAAATCTGCTTTATTTTCTGACCGCACTTTTAATAAAGTTTCATATTGTTCAAACAATGCCATACCAATAGGGCAAGTTTGTTCAAAAGCATTTAATCCTTCATGATACCAACGTGCTAAATCTTGCTGTGCAGAACCTGATAGGCAGGGTACATAAATTTGTACGTCTCGCATTTGCCCGATGCGATCTAAACGGCCAATACATTGCTCAAGTAAGTCAGGATTTTCTGGTAAATCGAAGAGTACGAGATGACAAGCAAATTGGAAATTTCTCCCTTCAGAACCAATACTTGAACTCAGTAAAACTTGTGCGCCATTATCGGTATCTGCAAAATAAGCCGCTGCACGATCTCGTTCAATAATCGACATTCTCTCATGGAAAACGGCACTGCGAATGGCTTCTTTTTCTCGTAAAATTTGCTCAAGTTGAATTGCCGTTTGTGCTGTTTTACAAATGACTAAGATTTTTTCATTTCGGTGTGATTTTAGAAAATCAATTAACCAATGAATTTTTTCGCCTACTTCAGCTGCATCAATTGTTACTTGGTGATAAACCCGATGTGGAAAACCTTTTACACCTTGGCGTGTGTTACGAAATAAAATACGGCTTGTGCCATGTCGATCGATGAGATTTTGAATGAGTTCTTGTCGTGCCGCTTGCTTTTCGTCGTCATTGTGACAGTCTAAGGCTTTAAATAATGGTTCGACATCCTGCTCATGAAGTAAATCAGAAATATGATTTTTTTCGACCGCACTTAGCGGCTTCTCTGAAAGCAATGATTGCACTGCATCCGCAACAGGCTGATAGTTTTCTTGTTCCTTCAAGAACGCTTGGTAATCATAAAAACGTTCAGGATCAAGTAAGCGTAAACGTGCAAAATGGCTTTCCAAGCCCAGTTGTTCAGGCGTTGCGGTAAGTAATAAAACAGATGGAATAGCGTTCGCTAATTGTTCCACCAATAAATAAGCTGCACTCGGCGCATTTTCAGACCAAGCCAAATGATGTGCTTCATCGACAATTAAACAGTCAAATTCAGCTTCAATGGCTTGTTGTACGCGATGAGGGTGAGCTTTCAACCAGTCTAGTGCACAGATAATTAAGCTTTCCGTGCTAAATGGATTAATGGCTTGTTCGGCAAAATCTTCACAACGTTCTTCATCAAATAATGAAAAATGTAAATTAAAACGACGAAGCATTTCGACAAGCCATTGATGTTGCAAGGTCTCCGGTACAATAATTAACACACGTTGTACTTTTTCAGCAAAAAGCTGGTTTTGCAAAATCATCCCCGCTTCAATGGTTTTACCTAACCCCACTTCATCCGCTAAGAGCACACGAGGATTGATACGATTTCCTACCTCTTGCGCAATATGAAGCTGATGAGGAATTAAACCCGCACGATTACCTCGTAAGCCTCGCAAAGGCGATTGAAATTGAGCTTGTTGATGCAGAAGGGTTTGATAGCGCAACGCAAAATGTTCACTGCGGTCAATTTGCGATGAAAAGAGGCGATCTTTCGCTTGGCTAAAGGAGATAATCGGAGAAAGTTCTTTTTCATTGACGATAATCTCTTCGCCTTGCATATTTTTGACTAAATAAAATAAGAGACCATTCATTTCTTGAATATCGAGAACTTTACCTTGCCAACCAGCTTGGTGATGAAGTTGTTCTCCTTTATTTAATGCAATTCGGGTTAATGGCGCTTGTGCCACCGCATAAATTCGGGTTTCATCCGAGGCAGGAAAGTGAAGGGTTACAGAACGGAAATCTAAGGCGGTAATCATCCCTAATCCGAGGCTATTTTCTGTTTCGCTAATCCAACGTTGACCGATTGCAAATGACATTATCTTCCTCTTAATGAATCTCTTAAAATGGGCCGATATTGTAGTCTGATTATAAGGGAATGCAAGGTGAAGACGAGTAAAAGCATGAAAAGTAAAGTGTGATTTTTCTCACAATAATTAAATTAAATATCACCTAAGCTTTACTTTAAAAAAGTGCGGTGTAAAAATGGCATACTTTTTCATAAAACAGGAGTGTTCCATGAATTGGACAGAACGACTTAAAGAAGAATTTTTATCCGGTTGGAAGCCTTTTGAAGTGGCATGGGTAGTTATTTTCCTTGCTGCGCAAATTATTGCTTATGTTCTTGCACCAGATAGCCCATTAGGCATGATTTCGGGTATTGCAGGTATTCTCTGTGTGGTATTGGTGAGTAAAGGAAAAATTAGCAATTATTTCTTTGGGCTTATTTTTGCTTACACCTATTTTTATGTTGCCTGGGGAAACAATTTCCTTGGTGAAATGAATACGGTGCTCTATGTGTATATCCCATCACAATTTATCGGCTATTTTATGTGGAAACAACACATGCAAAATGATAATGGTGGTGAAAGTGTAATTGCAAAAGCCTTGACGCCAAAAGGTTGGGCAATTTTACTCGTGAGTGTTGGGATTGGTACATTTTGCTTTGTGCAGGCTTTAAAAGCAGCGGGTGGGAGCTCTACAGGATTAGATGGTTTAACCACAATTATCACTGTAGCGGCGCAATTATTGATGATTTTGCGTTATCGTGAGCAATGGTTATTGTGGATTGTCTTAAATATGCTTTCCATTTTACTTTGGGCAGAGCAGCCAGCGATGTACTTAATGTATAGTGCTTACTTACTTAACTCATTATATGGTTATTACAACTGGACGAAACTCGTCAAAGCGGAAAGCCACTAATCACATCAATAAAAAAGGGCATAGTAATATGCCCTTACATTTTCAAATAGAATGCCTTCGTTAACGCAATAAATGCTTCGGTGTACTGATTGTTTTCATCATAAATCACCAAGCTATCTTTTACCTGTGGCAAATTCTCTCGGCTAAACGTGAGCAACATCCGCTGTGGATCTTTTCCTATTTTTGTAATGACATCCGTCTGCTTGATGCAATAAAGTGCGGTTGAATTTATCAATGTTTTTCCCGCCTCATAAGGCAAGACAAAACTGATTTTTCCTTTTTCGGATAAACAACTTGCCGCCCAATTTAGCCAATCTAAATGACTTTGTTGAACATAACGGGCAAGTGCACGCTCATCATTTTTACATTCCACACCTTGCGTAAAATAAGGCGGATTCGCCACAATTAAATCATATTGATGTGCTGTTTTTTGGCAATAAGTTTGCACATCTTGGTGTGTTAAATTAAGACGATTGTGCCATGGCGAGGCCTGGAAGTTTTCTTGTGCTTGTTGTACTGCAAGGAGATCAAGTTCAACGGCTTCAATTTGGCAATGCTCATGACTTCGTTGGGTGAGCATCAATGCAATCAAGCCTGTGCCAGTCCCCATATCAAGAATACGCTGACAATCAGACACATCCGCCCAAGCACCTAGTAAAATGCCGTCAGTACCGACTTTCATCGCACAATGTTGTTGATTAATATGGAATTGTTTGAAGGTAAAGCTACTCATAAAATCTTGCGGAAAATGACCGCACTTTCAGGTATAATCAGCCCCAATTTTAACAAATTAACGCAAAATAATGAATTTATCCCCATTTGAAGAATTCGATCTTTCCCCTGAATTATTAAAGGCCTTAGAAAAGAAAGGTTATACCCGCCCAACCGCCATCCAATTAGAAGCGATTCCTGCTGCCATGGAGGAACGTGATGTGCTCGGTTCTGCACCAACAGGTACAGGAAAAACTGCCGCATTTTTATTGCCAGCGATTCAGCATTTATTGGATTATCCACGTCGTAAACCCGGTGCACCTCGCATTTTAATTTTAACGCCAACCCGTGAGTTAGCGATGCAGGTTGCAGAGCAAGCGGAGGAGTTGGCGCAATTCACGCATTTGAAGATTGCAACCATTACTGGCGGTGTGGCATATCAAAATCATGGGGAAGTATTTAATTCAAATCAGGATATCGTGGTGGCAACGCCGGGACGTTTATTGCAATACATCAAAGAAGAAAACTTTGATTGTCGTGCGGTAGAAATGCTAATTTTTGATGAAGCAGATCGCATGTTGCAAATGGGCTTTGGACAAGATGCGGAGAAAATTGCTGCTGAAACACGTTGGCGTAAACAAACCCTACTTTTCTCAGCGACATTAGAAGGGGAGTTATTAGTTGATTTTGCAGAACGTTTATTGAATGACCCAGTAAAAATCGATGCAGAGCCAAGTCGTCGCGAGCGTAAGAAAATCAACCAGTGGTATTATCATGCCGATAGCAATGAACATAAAATCAAGTTGCTTGCGCGTTTTATCGAAACCGAGAAAGTGAGCCGTGGTATTGTGTTTGTCCGTCGTCGCGAAGATGTGCGTGAGCTTTCTGAAACCTTGCGTAAACGCGGCATTCGTTCTACTTATTTAGAAGGCGATATGGCGCAAACGCAACGTAATAACGCCATTGATAAATTGAAATCAGGCGTTGTTACTGTGTTAGTGGCCACTGATGTGGCTGCTCGTGGGATTGATATTGATGATGTGACACACGTCATGAACTTTGATTTACCTTATAGTGCCGATACGTATTTACATCGTATTGGTCGTACGGCTCGTGCAGGGAAAAAAGGTACAGCGGTTTCTTTTGTGGAAGCCCATGATTACAAATTGCTCGGTAAAATTAAACGTTATACGGAAGAGCTTTTGAAAGCGCGTATTTTAGAAGGACTAGAGCCTCGCACTAAACCACCGAAAGATGGGGAAGTAAAATCCATGTCTAAAAAGCAAAAAGCGCGTATTAAAGAAAAGCGTGAAGAAAAGAAAAAGTCAGAGGTGAAGAAGAAAACCAAACTTCGTCATAAAGATACGAAAAACATTGGTAAACGCCGTAAACCAAGCGCAGAAAGAGCTACAGAGAAATAATAAAAAAATAGCCGCACTCATTAAGTGCGGTTATTTTTTTGACTATTTATGAACTTGGCTACCGATTAAGCCACCTAATGCGGCACCGCCTAATGTGGTTGCGGCATTACCGCCAATCATATAGCCTGCTGCGCCACCGATAGCCGCGCCAGCTGTTGTATTTTTTTGAGTGCGACTCATATTCCCACATGCTGCAAGGGAAATAACAGTCATCGCGATAACAAGTGATTTTCCAATTAATTTCATAGGATCTCTCCGTATTTAACATATAAAACTATCTATCATGATAGTAATCCGTAAGACAAACAGAGATGAATGAAAGTTCAGGAATATGCATTACCTTTCGATGATTTTTTAAACAATCAGATGTGTTAATCTTTCGTTTGATCTAATACTTTCGCAACCACTTTCAAATATTCAATTGCCAATCCATGGTGTCCTGTACTGGCATTAAACACTAAATCTTCACTTAATACGCCACAAGGCATATCCTCTGGGATCTTACCGTCCTCATAAGCTTGATAATCTTCTCGCCAGTCACCATCAAAATAATAGTGTTCTAAGGTTTTCATTTTTGGTAAGAAGACTTGCCATTTTTCAAGTAATTGTTCCGCTTCGACTAAGAAGCTTTCCGCTTCATTGAGAAGGTTTTCCATTTCTGAAATTTTATCTAAGCGTGATTGAGATAACATAGGTTTCTCCAAAATAAGCGGTATTATGTAGCAGTTGCACAAAGATTTAACCGATTAAAAACCTTAAAATCCCTATTGAAATTTTAACTCAATAGGGATTTTATTATGGCACAAAAGTTGCTAAAACACGAGTTAGTGGAACGCCTATTAAAGCTAAAAGAAAAGCAAGATGAGCTGACGGTGCAAATGCAGTGTTTGTCACAAGAGATTAACGCATTAGCT